>JBBQRC010000052.1:0-12826 GCA_038215215.1 Pirellulales bacterium | reverse complement strand
ATGTCTACGCAATTATTAACCCGACGCGTCCAAGAGGTGATCTGCAGAAGCGGCACGTCACTTACGCATCGGGTTACATGTGGGTGCCAAAGTGGCGATCTCGAGCTTTGATGACTTGGTCAAGTAAGTTCTGGTATTTTTCATTTATTGGGGTATGGCAATTAATTTGAGGTCTGCAAACCAAATCGCCGCGAGCCCCGTCGCCTGGAAATGGGCGGGGTGCAATGGGCTCGTGCACGGCCTTTGGGGAGTGGTGGTGCTCAGCCTGTTCGGTCCAGCACTATTGCACGGGCAAACACTCACTGCGGAAAGTTTGCAGACCTGGGAATTCAAGCGTAGCGATGTTCGCGCAAGTGACCAGTGGCCCGAGGGTTGGAAGCGCCGACACGATAGGCAACATCCGGCGTACGTTGAAATGAGTGTGGTACCCCGGAATCCACTACTCGCCAGTGCGGTCGTCGAGTCGCAGGCCACTTTCAGCCATTTGTGGACGGTGTGGGAGAACCGCGATCTGGCGACCACCTTCAACCCCGAGCGCATCCCGCCGCAGGTAATGCATTTACAGGATGCTTTGGTCGATCTTTGCCTGCAAATCAAAATGAATGGGGCGGCTGCAGAGGTCTTTAGCCCCATTGTGGCCTTGGATGACCGCTTTAACTACTCGCTCGAAGCCTTGGTGGAATGCCTGCAACTTGACGGACACGAGGTCTACGTCGAACTGATCTTACTTGATCGCAATCTGAAGCAAGTATCCAAGTTGACGACCGACTCATTATCCGGGAGCGTGCCGTGGACACAATTGACGGCGGGAAACATGAACAATCGCACAGCCGGCTTTCAATTTGGGCAGGTTCACGTGTCGGTTGTACCCAAGAATTACAGTCATCTTTCGGGGCTGGTTCATGTTGACAATATTCACATTAAGCGAATCCCACGACTCGAATTATCGGTCGATACGAAGCATAACATTGTCCCAGCAGGGCAGGAGTTCACGTTAACTTGCTCCGCGATTGGTATCAACGAGAAATACCAAAAACCTAGCGTGCATATGCAGATTTTAGATCCGCTGGGGATTATTTTCCAGGAAGAAATCATTCCACTCGAACGCCAGGATCAACCTGTCGTGCCTCCAGAACGTCGAACACCGGCAGGCAACAAAGGTAGCCATCTCGTTTCCACAGATTACTCCAAACAGTCGATGCCGTTGGTGACCTTCGACGGACTCGCCAAATGGAAAACCCAGTTGGCAATACCGGGCTACTATCGGGTTCGCGTTTTTTTGGGCGACAACGCTACTGAGGAAAGTGGTCGCGAACTGCCGCTAGTCGTCATCGATGGTTTGCTGACGGAAACAATTTCCCCATTTGGCTGGTCACTGCCCAGCGGCATGTCGAGCGAGAAAGTTCGTGCTTTACCCCAGTTAGTGAGAACCTATGGCGCCGGACGCGTCAAAATCCCCATTTGGCTGGATGCTAAACAAGATGCTGACAAGATCGACCAATTGGCATGGCTCATTGAACGGCTCCAAGCTCAAAAGACCATCTGTGTTGGCATCATCGATCAGCCGCCGGCAACGCAGCGCAGTCTCTTCGATGATGGTAACGATCTGCTGCCTATTTCGAGTATCTTTCAAAATGCGAAGACCTGGGAACCGCTAATCGAGCCGATTCTCACCCGCATGTCGATGAAACTCAATTGGTTTCAGCTGGGTAGTGATGACGCGCAGAACTTCACGGCCAATCCCCAACTCAACAAGGCCATCGCCGATATCAAGCTGAAAATGCAGCCGTACAGTCAGGAGCTGCAAATTGCCATCGCTTGGTCTTGGCTTAACGGCCTACCTAAAAACGAAAAACTGGCATGGGATGCTCTGCAATTATCGTTGCAGCCGCAGTTGACGGCCGATGAATTGGAATCCTACGCAGCGTCGCAGGTTCACAGCGGGAGCATTGGCTGGTTCAACTTGAATTTTCTGCCAGCAGACAAATACTCGCTGCTGGATCGTGTCCGCGATTTAGTCGAGCGGATGACGATCATGAAGAAGATGGGTGTCTCGGCTGCATTTATTGGCAGCCCCCTGGATCCCAATATCGGACTCTTCAATTCCGAATTTGAGCCACAGCCTATGTCTGTCCCCTGGCGAACTCTGGTTCGCCATATTGGGTCTGCGAACTATCTAGGTACGATTGAATTGTCGCAAGGGAGCACCAATCATCTTTTTGAGAACGGCAACGAAGGGGTCATGTTGGTGTGGAGCGAATTGCCGAAAACGGAGCAACTTTACCTAGGAGAAAACGTCAGCATTATCGACATGTGGGGAAGGAATATACCGATCGAATCGAAGCAATCCGCACGTGGGCAAGATGAGCAGAGCTTCGAAGTTGGACCGTGGCCTATATTGGTACGCGGTGTCGATTTGCGAATCGCCAAGTTCCGCATGCTGTTCAATTTGAAGTCCTCGAACTTGCTCAGCGCCGCCGGTCGTGGACAAGAACTACCGCTCGAGCTGACCAACACTTTTGGCCAGGCCGTCCGCGGTAAGATGAAATTGGTGGCTCCCACCCTCTTGCAAAATGGCTTGGCGACCATGCCCATCGTACTTTCCAACAACCAATCGATTGACGCGAAATTACCCTTGCAAGTACGGTCAGATGCATCAGCCGGAAAACATGATTTGCGATTCGAATTCGAACTGACGACCGACAAAGTTTACACCTTCAGTACGTACCGCTCCTTGACTTTGGGATTTGAAGATATTGAGATGATTTGGCAGGCGGATAAAGAATCCGAAGGGCTGCTTGTCCTACGTGTCGAGATCACCAACCGGGGCAGCGTAGAAACGACCTTTAACTGCAAGTTTTTTCCACCGCCCTACGCTTACCAACACTTTCAAATCGATAAAATCCCGATTGGGACGATTCATCGCGAGTTTATTGTGGCCATCCCAACGATCGATGAAAACGCCGAATATTGGATTCGCTGTGAGGAAGTCGAGACACGTCGCCTGCTGAATTACCGAGTTCGCATCGCACAGCCGCAATGAGCCGCCGGCTCTCATCAACCACCCGAGATGGCGCCTTTGCTCGCAGGGTTGAGGCCGCTGGGCTCAGGCTGCTGGGCGCCGCAGCGCTTGCAGCAACGGGCAGTCAGCAGCGCTCGGGGCACCGCTGCGGAAGCTGCCGAGCAATGATCGCGATCGCTGTGCCAACAGTCGCCGCGTCTCACGCCGCTCCCCTTTGATACGCGCGATTTTCATGGAATCGTAGCCTGTCGTTTGGTGACGCATCCAGGCAATGACTGCAGCCTCAGCCCGACGCTCAATCGGTAACTGCTTGGTGCGCGCTACCGTGCCGCTACCTACCGGAGTTGCATGCGTCGTCACGCGTTGTGCTAGTTGCTCGGCCAGTTCGGAATAGCGAGCGTGGAAATTGAGGAAATCAATGACTGCCGCGTGAAAGTCTTCCACATACTCTGCTTGCTCGTTCACGCGTCGTTCGGCGCTCGCGGCCTGCCGCTTGGCGTAGACTTCCGTGGCGCGAACCGCGGTGACTTCTGCTGCCAGTCGGTGAATGATTGCACTTGCAGCCCAAACGCCGCGCGAGATCAACTTGCGGCCACGTTTTTCCTGCACCACCCAATGTGTTCCTGCGGCCTTAACGCGACGGGTCAACATGGGATCGCCAGGTAGCAGTAACTCCCAATCGTTCGGGATAGGCAACACGGTGCCATCTGCTGCACGCACTGACCGCGCATCCGGTCCGGGACTATAAGTTTGTTCGCTCATGCTCAGCCAAAAGCTCAGAGTTTCGTTGACCACCAGTGCTTCGTCCGGTGGCGATTCCAGGCAGCCACGGTGTTTCGTTGTGCCGCGTCGGAAATCGTTGTCTAGCCATCATCGGCAATCCACTCCACAAGTCGCGAAGAATCAATCGCTGATGACAGAATTACGATGATCCGCCCAAGTTAAAACCGGAGTTCTCAAAGCGTCTTCGTAAGGTTATCCTCTTGGGACGCCATTTCTTCCCGTAAGACGACTGAGATCTGCGTATTTGAGCCAAACTGACCACACAAAGCAACTGACCACACACAGCAAAAGGAATTCAGCGTGGGGCACATCAATCGAATTTTAGTTACCGGTGGAGCCGGTTTTTTAGGGTCGCACATGTGCGAGCGATTCGTGGCGGAGGGGCACGACGTGATCTGCCTGGATAATTTCTTCACCAGTCAGAAAACAAATGTGGTCCATCTTTTGAACCAGCCGAATTTCGAGTTGATTCGGCACGATGTGACACTACCAATCCATCTGGAAGTAGATCAGATCTACCACATGGCCTGTCCGGCCGCCCCGGGACACTATCAATTTAATCCGATTAAGACGATCAAGACGAGCGTTCTTGGCTCAATGAATATGCTCGGCATGGCCAAACGTTGTGGAGCCAAGATTTTGCTCGCCAGCACCTCGGAGGTCTATGGCGATCCCGATGTCCATCCGCAACCGGAGTCATATCGAGGTAACGTCAATCCGATCGGTCCACGCGCGTGTTACGACGAAGGAAAACGAGTCGCCGAGACGCTGTTCATGGATTACCATCGCATGAACCGAGTCAATATTCGCATCGTCCGCATTTTCAACACTTACGGCCCGAGAATGCATCCCTACGACGGACGTGTGGTCTCGAACTTCATTCGTCAAGCCATTACGGGCCATGACATCACGCTGTTCGGCAATGGCCAACAAACCCGTTCGTTCTGCTACCGCGATGACTTAGTGGAAGGAATTGTACGGATGATGAACGGTCCAGACGACTTCGTTGGCCCAGTGAATATAGGCAATCCGGGTGAGTTCACCATTCGCGAATTGGCCGAGTTGGTGATCGAGTTGACCGGCGCGAAAGTAGGCTTGGTAGAACGTCCCCTGCCAGCGGATGATCCCACGCGGCGTCGCCCCGATATCACCTTGGCCAAGAAACATTTCGCATGGCATCCACAAATCACTCTCCGCGAAGGTCTCGTCAAGACGATCGATTGGTTCCGTGGAATCGATTTAACTCACTATCGCCCGCCAACTCCCAATTACGTTTAAGTCCCGGGCGGAAGCTAACTGTCGGGTAACTGGATCCGTTGGTGTGGGCCTGCGGACACATCCTAACCCCGCGGATGTAGAGCCAACTGGAATTTGCTGTGCAATTTTCGGCACGACCCTCGAGGCGATGAATTTCACTGGGCCACAGGAGAATAAGGCATGACTCAATTCGGATCTCGCGGCCCTTTTCCGCAAACGCGACTGCGTCGGCTACGGCAGTTTCCATGGTCGCGGGCGTTGGTCTGCGAAACTACGTTGAGCGTGAGCGATCTGATTTGGCCGCTCTTTATTCTGCCCGGGACGAATCAGCAAGCTGCAGTGACCAGTTTGCCCGGTGTCTATCGCTTCAGCGTAGATCGCTTGTTGGGACAGGTTGAGTTGGCGCTACAAGCCGGCATTCCAGCCATCGCTCTGTTTCCGGTCACGCCCGCAGAACTAAAGTCGGAGGATGGTCGCGAGGCCGTAAATGAAAAGAATTTGATCTGCTCGGCTATTGCCAGCATCCGCGCCCGTTTTGGCGATCAGCTTGGTATCGTCTGCGATGTTGCGCTGGATCCTTACACTTCCCATGGCCAAGACGGTCTAGTCCGCGGGGGTCAGATCGTAAATGACCCCACGATCGAAATGCTCTGTCAACAAGCGGTAGTGCAGGCCGCTGCAGGTGCAAGTGTGATTGCCCCGTCGGACATGATGGATGGTCGTATCGGACGCATTCGCGCTGCTCTCGACGCGTCCGGCTACGCCAATGTCGTGATTATGTCTTATGCAGCGAAATACGCCTCGGCGTTTTATGGACCCTTTCGCGACGCTGTGGGTTCTCAAGCCAATCTCGGCAGCGGTGACAAAAAGACCTATCAGATGCAACCTGCTGCCAGCGACGAAGCGCTACATGAAGTAGCGCTCGATCTGCAGGAGGGGGCCGACATTGTGATGGTTAAGCCTGGCATGCCGTACCTCGACATTGTGCGGCGTGTCAAAGAGACCTTTGCGGTCCCCACCGCCGTTTACCAAGTCAGTGGCGAATATGCGATGCTCTCGGCCGCAGCGCAAAACGGTTGGCTTGACCGGGAGCAATGCGTGCTGGAAAGCTTGCTGGGATTTCGACGTGCAGGTGCAGACATGATTCTCACTTATTTCGCTTTGGAAGCCGCCGGCTGGCTGAGCGCTGGCAAAGTTTAGCAGGCTATCGCGGGCTGCTTCTCAGCTAAACTATGCCCTGATATCATGCAGAAGTCGGTTTACTGGGGTTAAACCAGCTTTTGCTCACTTCTCATATTGAGGTTCTATCCTGAGCCAATGGCGAGACTATTTGCGTCCGTGTATTTTCGTGGGGGGATGATCGCTGCGATCATTTTGCTGCTGTCTATCTGGTTGGGTCGCGGCCGCGATGAGACTGTGGACGTACCGGCAGTAGCTGCTTCCAAAGCGACGGGGCATCAGATGATGCTCGAAAAATTGCTGGCGCTTAGCGAGCGATCGGCCAACGATGATCCGGTATTCGGGCTGCGGCAATTGCGTAAAGCCCAGCAGCAGTTGGAGGCACTGGGGACGTCGGCACCTCTTGAGGCGCGCATCAATAGTTTGTCTATAGCCGGCGATTTAGAGCTGCTGGCGGGCGAAACCGTGAAGGCTGCCGAACACTTGGCCGCAGCCTACGACATGTTGGTGCCCGTGCGCGACAGGTTACCGCCCGGCATTGAAGCGCAAGCGTTACTCGACGTGGCGATCGCGCACTTGCGCCTGGCAGAAGTCCAAAACTGCGTCGAGTGCAATACCTGCGACAGTTGTATTTTTCCGATACGCGAAACTGGAATTCATACAAAAAAGCAAGCCTCTCAACGGGCCGTCGGGTATCTGAACCGGCTGCTCGAGTTGCAGCCGGATGACCTCAAGGCTCGCTGGCTGTTGAACATCGCCACGATGACGATTGGCGAATATCCCGCAGCCCTGACGTCTAAAAACCTCATTCCGCCTGCCGCCTTGGAAGCTGGGGCTCCCTTTCCTCGTTTTTTTAATCGTGCTCACGAAATGGGAGTGGCTACGCGAACGTTGAGCGGTGGCGTGGTCGCGGATGACTTTGATGGTGACGGCTGGTTAGACCTGATGACCTCGGATTGGGCGGACGACGGTCAACTGAGACTATTTCGTAATACGGGCAAAGGACAATTCGAAGAGCGAACTGAGACCGCCGGACTAAGCGGGCTCTTCGGTGGACTTAACTTGATTCAGGCCGATTATGACAACGACGGTGACTTAGACGTCTTGGTGCTGCGTGGCGCGTGGCGCGGTGAATCGGGGCGCATCCCTAATTCGCTTTTGCAGAATGATGGGCAAGGAAATTTTGTTGACGTCAGTTTAGAGGCGGGGATTGCGGACGTCGAACTGCCAACGCAAACTGCGGCCTGGGCAGACTATGACAACGATGGCGATCTCGATCTGTTTGTAGGCAATGAAAGTTACCCGTCGCAACTTTTCCAAAACGTTGGCGGCGGACGATTCACGGACGTGGCCGAACAGGCTGGTGTAACGAATGACCGTTTTACGAAAGGTTGTTCATGGGGTGACATTAACCAGGATGGTTTCGCGGACTTGTATGTTTCCAACTATGGCCGTCCCCCGGCGCCGGTAGCCGGACGTCCGGCTGGACTGTTTGACGCACATGGTGGCGAACCCAACCGACTATACCGCAACAACCGCGATGGAACGTTTACGGATATCGCAGACGAAGCAGGGGTTACCGCTCCCCAACTCGGTTTTCCAGCTTGGTTTTGGGACTGCAATAATGACGGAAACTTAGATTTGTTTGCGGCTAGCTATGCTGGCAATACGAGCGATGTTGCGGCCCAGTACCTCGACTTACCAATCACTGCCGAGCCCGACCGACTATACCTCGGCGACGGAAGTGGGCAATTTCAGGATGTGTCGGCTGACTACGGAATAGATCGAGTTAGCCTGGCGATGGGAGCGAACTACGGTGATTTGGATAACGATGGTTTCGATGATTTCTATCTTGCCACTGGTGCACCGGAGTATGACTCGCTAGTACCGAACATCATGTATCGCAACCGGGCAGGGCTAGGTTTTGAAAATGTCACGACAGCGGGAGGATTTGGTCACCTTCAAAAGGGACACGCGGTGGCCTTCGCCGATTTCGATAACGATGGTGACCAGGATGTCTTTGTTGTGCTTGGTGGAGCCTATCGTGGTGATTCGTTTGCCAACGCGTTGTTTGTGAACCCGGGATTTGGCAAGCGCTGGATCAAAGTCTCGCTGCTGGGGGGTCAATCTAACCGCAGCGGCATCGGCGTTAGGCTCAAACTGGAAATTGAGGAGGACGGAATTCCACGAACGATCTATAAATGGGTAAATAGCGGTGGCAGCTTCGGCGCGAATCCGCTTCGGAAAGAGATCGGACTTGGCAGCGCTAGCCGCATTCGCGTGCTTGAGGTCCATTGGCCAACCACGAATCAAACGCAGCGATTCAGCGACGTTCAACTGGATTCCAGCGTCCGGATCACGGAAGGCTCGCAGGAGTTAGTGTACGAAGTGCTTCCCCAATAGCGGAGTGCTTAATATGCGTTTTGTTGTTTGAAAACGACGCTGAAGGTTTTGATTAGGATTTTGATGTCCAGCCAAACCGACCATTCGCGAATGTAGCGATGGTCAAATTCGACTCGCTTTTGCATCTTGTCCAGGGTTTCAGTTTCACCGCGATACCCTTCAACTTGGGCCAGTCCGGTAATACCAGGCCTCACCTTGTGGCGCAGCATATAGCCGTGGATCAGCCTGCGGTAATGTTCGTTGTGGGCTGACGCGTGCGGCCGCGGTCCAACCAGCGACATCGTCCCTTCGATGACATTGAACAACTGCGGTAGTTCATCGAGGGAAGTGCGTCGGAGAATGCGACCGACGCGAGTAATGCGTGGATCTTCCTGCGTCGCTTGTCGCACGACGGGGCCGTTATCGCAAGTTCGCATTGAACGGAATTTCCAAACCCAAATCTCCTTGCCATCGAGCCCGTAACGTTTTTGGCGGAAGAAGATGGGACCGGGCGAGGAGAGTTTCACGGCCAGCATGCAGCCGAACATGATCGGCGAAATGAGCAGTAAACCGCAGGCTGCGGCTGAAAAATCGAAGGCCCTCTTAACCCAGCCGTCGACACCATAAAGCGGTGTTTCAAAGATGCTCACCGCCGGCAATCCCCCGATGGTGCTCCAGCGGGAATGCAGTAATTCAAAGACGAAGAAATCGGGGACGATGTAAACGCTAGCCGTGGTATCCCCCAGTTCGTCCAACAGCCAGCGGATGCGCGCTTCGGCGCGCATGGGCAACGTTACGAATACGGTATCCACTTGACCAGCTTTCGCTTTCGCCACCAATTCACTTAAGCGACCAAGCTTTTGCGAATGCGGCTCGATGTGCTGCTGCGTGCGATCTTGTTTGCGATCGTCAAAAAAACCGATCAAGCTCAAACCGCTGGCTGGATCTTGGACAATGTTTTCAAATAGTTGCACGCCGAGTGGATTGAGGCCGGCGATGGCACACCGCTTGGCCGCCCAACCACCACGCACCAGACTTTCTATGGCGATGCGTAACAGCATCCTCATGAGCCCCATGGTCGCGCTCGCCAAAAAAATCCAACCGAGAATACTACTGCGTGCAAAGTGGTCACCGAAGCGGGTGAAAAAGGCCGCGCAGGCCAACGCCAGCACGGTGAATAGCCACGTCGCCATGACGCCCACCAATTCGCCGTCCGGCTTGCGATGGCGCACACCGCGATAAATGCCTATGACATCACCGCTGAGCAAAAACGTAAAGCAGGCGAACAACACGGCAAGTGAAGTTTTTTCACTGTACGGTTGTCCGACCAGCCATTGACTGGCATACAAAGAAGTCACAATGCAGGCCGCATCGCAGAAACGCTGAACGATTCCCGAAGGTGCGGAGGGTTGACGAATCGAAAGTTTGTTCATGACCGAGGTGACCAAGTAGGCGATGAGTGTACGCTTGCTGTGGGAAATTCTGGCCAGCTAGACGTACCAAAGTCTACGTTTGAAATATGAACCTGGCAGCTTGCACCACGTCCGCTAGCCCACGACTCCAGATTGCTTCGATGGTACAATCGGCGCAGTCCGTGCAATCGCACTGCTGGCAACGGAAAACGCGAATCTCATACAGCGAATACGAGCTTTCAAGCTATGGTCAAAATTCCCTCGAAACTCGAAGATCTTGTCCCACCAGCCGCGTTTGGGAAGATTCTCGACATGCTCAATCAACCGGCACTTGCGGGTGCGGTACGCGAGGCGCTTAACCGCGTTGGGTTGAAGGATGCAAGTCCACTCGATCAGGTCCAAGAGGCCTGGCAGCAAGCACGTGATTGGGTTGGTCAATTCGCCAATCGCTTTGCACACGGTGGAGGGGGTAATCCGCAGGTCATTAATGCTACCGGAGAGCTGATTCGCGCGGACAGTAGCGGCTTACCGATGTCACCCTCGGTGGCAGATGCCTACGCTAGCCAAGCGGTCAGCTTTCATGAACGTGCCCAACTCGATGAAGCTTGCCATCGCGCCGCGGCGGATGCGGTGGGCGCGGAGGAGGCGGTATGCACCAGCAGCTTAGCCGCGGCAATTCATACGATTTGTAGCGCCCTGAGCAATTGCGTAGTTTCACGTGCGGACATGGTGCGGGTCCCTGGCTTCGGGGATATGAGAGCCATGTTGACATGGCGTGGCCAATTGACGGAGGTGGGCGCGACCAACGGCGCATCGCTCGACGACTGGAGCAACGCGGTTCATTCTGCCGAGCAAGCGATCATTTTGGTCAGCCCGACGAGCCTATCGAGCTCGGAAGCGGATGCTCAGCGGACCGCGGCAATTGCGGTAGCCAAATCAACTGGCGCGGCGGTGATCGAAGTGATGCTAGACGGAATCTGCTCTGCATCACTGCAGGACTCCCCGTTTCCCTTGCCGAGTATCAAGTCACACTTGGAGAGCGGTGCGACCGCAGTGATCTTTCCGCTGGACGGTTTTTTGAGCGGTCCCAGCGGGGCTTGCATGGCTGGCCGAGCTAAGCTGATCAATCGGCTACTTCCACTCGTCAGTACTCAAAGTTCGAATTTGCGGGGGCCAGCAATTGCCGCTGCCACAGCTGCTTTCGATCGCGCGAAAATGATCACTCCGCTGGATACTGGAATTGTCGATCTTGTCACTGGAAACATTGCAAATTTGCGTGATCGTGGCAAACGCTTGGCAATCCAGATGGCGGATACCGAACGAGTAACCGCTGCCATAGTCGTCGAGCGCGATGTTCCACTTGGTCCGTCCCCCTGGAATCGTTACGTGGGCACAAGCATCGCCGTTGCGCTGACACCGCGGAGTGACGTTCAATCGTTGGTGGCAAACTTGCGAAATCGCATCGCGGGGCCCGCGATCCACTGCGCGAGCACGGAGAACACATTGTTGATCGACCTCCGTTTTGTCCTGCCAAAAGATGATCACCAGGTCGTTCAGGCATTGACGGCCAACGTTCCGGCTCGCGAGTCCCCAATTGAAACGGGGACTGGAGCAGCCCAAGGCGCCTAAGGGACTAGAAATTGTTATCATGGATCTCTGTGAAGTTCTGCTGCAGATTTTTGTAAACGGGTAAAGCTGATGGTATTTGCAAAGAACTGGCTTCGGCTGTTCGTGCTGGCCCACGTGGGATTTTCGGGAATTAATTCCGTAGCGGTTGCGAACGACAAAACTTCTGAGCAGCAGGCAACGAACGAGGAAGCGCCGGCAGGCGAGTTGGCGAAAGTCGGTCGGCAGACACTTTCCCCCCAGGCGATTAGCGACCTACTGGCGGGCTTGGAAGCGGAAAGTTACCAAACTCGGCGCGAGTCGTTTGTGCAACTCTGGCAAGCTGGGCGAGAAGCATTGCCTGCCGTTAAGGCGGCGATGGGTTCCCTGAACCAGCAGCGAGCAGATGCCGCCGCGACCCTCGACATTCTGATTCGCCTCAATGTTACGGCCGACAAGCCCGAGGAGGCGGCAGAGTTTATTGGACAACTAAACACCGCCCCCGAACAAGCACTGGCTAAACTCTGCCAGAGGGGGTATTGGCAAGTGGCCGAGGAATTGATCGAGACGAATAACTCCCTGCGTGAGTCGCTGCGATCATCGGCATACGCCTACGCGCGGCTAAACGTGCTGGTCGATGAGGCCTTGGATCAAAAGGACGCCCAGTTAGCTTGGCCAGTAATTCGTCAAGTGTTGCCGTTGCATCAATCACTGTGGATTGCCGCCAAACAAGGCTTGGAACCGCCCACATACGATCTCAACGATCCGACGTTAACGGCTTGGGCATTGTTCGCCAAGGGGGACGTTGAAACGGCCCTGGCTGGTAATGCTTCGCCTAAGACGAAGGGGGCGATTGCGCTTCGCAATTTCAAATGGGAATCCCTGGCACAGCCCATCGTGCAGGATGGTTTTCTGGGGCAGCGTCGCAGTGCCAGCCGGCTCACGGCTGGTGCAGTTTTGCTGGAGTTCGCAGGTGACTTGGCGGCCAGTGAGCAGATTTGGTCGACCTTTTTGCCGGCGGAAGAGGGGGACTCGCGGTCCCAGGTACCCGGCGAATCCAAATTACCCAAAGATACCTCGCCCTCCGAGGAACCTCGAAGTGTCCCGATAGAAGATCTAGCTGCGGGCGAGAAAAACGCGACTGCGGCGGACGGTTTAAGCGGGACGCAGACCAGTCCAGCGCTAC
>JBBQRC010000051.1:0-13124 GCA_038215215.1 Pirellulales bacterium | reverse complement strand
TTGGCTCGACAACAAACTGGGCAGTCTTCGATGTACTGCTGATGGCCTCCCTCGGTAAGATCCAATGGGATGACAATTTCTTCGCCACACGCATCACAAAGGTAAGCAGCCTCTGCCAGTGAACTGACCTTTTGTTGGCGGTTCGACCGAGACGCGAGTTGCAATTCGTCGGCTGTCCAAGGAAGTTCATTCGTCGAAAGCACTTCGCAGGCCCACAACATGGCGGTCAAAGAATCGTCATCCGCCAACCGGTGGTCATGTCCAACTTCGATCAATGTTTCTTGTGGCAGTCCACTTTGCGAAACCAAATCCTCGCTGTCTTGAAACGGAATAACATCGTCCTGGCGACTGTGCAGAATCAGCGAGTTGGGCTTGAGCTTGTGGCCACTTCTCCAATTTTTCCAAGCCGGGCAAAGTAACACGAGCGGCGTTGTTTTCGAGTGAAGATTTAGCGCAATTGCTCCGCCCCGCGAAGAACCAACAATGACATCTGGTTGCTGAACATCGTACTCCCGTTGCGCCGTGCACACAGCGGCTTCGAAGTCATCATCATCGAGCTGCGGGTTGACAACGAGGTGCCCGTGGTCCTTCAGGTACATCGGCTTGACGCCGCCAGGCACAGACCGCCAACCGTGCAAAAAAAGGATTTTCATTTTTACTACCTTCGAAGAGCGGACCAAAATCTCCGCATACTGGCACTGACCTATTGTAGATCATTTGTGCCAATTATTCATGCTCCCTATTTTCCAACTTTCAAAATCACGCGGAACGATTGAGCCCCTAATGCTACTTGTGCCTTAGTTGGAAGCAATTCTCGTTCCAAATTGGCTTGTTGGCGCAAACTCTTTTGCAAAGCTAGCCGCCAGTCGTTACAGTAGTCCATTGTCCAAAATAGTAACACGCCTGAACAGATGGATTGATATTGGATAGGAAACAAGGCATGCGACTCGAACGAATGATGAAGCGAGCAGCTACCTGTTCAACCGCGCTGCCATGGTTGCTCGCGTTCGCTTGCCAAGTGACTTTCCGCTTGGATGATGCTGCGGCGATCCAGCAGCGGAGTCCACCAGAGACTGCGGCGCAAGAGACTGCGACACAAGGGACTGCGACACAAGGGACTGCGGCGCAAGAGACTGCGACACAAGAGACTGCGGTGCAAGAGACTGCGACACAAGAGACTGCGACACAAGGGACTGCGACACAAGGGACTGCGACACAAGAGACTGCGACAGAGGCGCCGAGCGTAGACATACCTGCGATCGAAGCGACCTTCAAGCAGCAGGTCGAACCGTTTCTGAATCGCTACTGCTTACGTTGTCACGATGCAGAAAAGCTGACTTCAGGCGTGCGTGTGGACCAGCTTGACGCGGCCTTGGAAGATCGGCAACTACGGATTTGGGAGGCGATTCGCCAGCAAGTTGGCGACGAGGCGATGCCCCCCGAAGATGAACTGCGGCCGACGAAGGACGAGCGCGAACAACTGGTGACTTGGGTTGACTCAGCGCTGGCGGTCGCCCGTGTGCGTCCATCCCCAAAAAATGGATCAACACGTCGTCTGACTGTTTCGCAGTATCGCAACACGTTGAGTGAGCTGTTGCTGATCGAAGATGATTTAACGCAAATTCTACCCCCGGACGCCGTTTCGCGCGACGGTTTCCTGAATAACAAAGAGACGCAACAGCAGTCACCGTTGCTCGTCGAAGCTTACTTCGAGATCGCTGAGGAGGCCCTCAATCGCGTGCTGGTCGACCCGCTTTCGAAGCCAGCGATTCAGAACTTTCGCGTCGACCTGGGAGCAGGAATCAATTCCCAGCCGTATCCCGACCAACTGATTCTCGGTGCGGGCAGTTTGTTGCTGAAGAACAAAGACTTGGTGGTTACGGAGTTGACCCCGCCCAAGCCGTTCCCTTTTGAACCCCACTTCATGCGAACGAAATTCCGTTTCATCGAGGGCTACGAGGGAAATAGCACAGTTCGTGGCTGGAGGGAATTCGACAGCATTTATCATGCGGTATTTGCCTGCGTACGTGGAACCGAGGGATATCCCAAAGGGCTTGCCTACGATACGGTTGCGCAAGGGTTGCTGCTTCGCCCTGCCATCCCAAGCGAAGAGATCTTTCAAGTCGAAAGTACTTACGGCCCGAGGGCAAATTTCAAGATTTCGGTGCGGGAACTCCCTTCCCACGGCCGTTTTCGCGTGACCGTCAACGCGGCCAAATACGACGACGGGTTGCTGCTGGAGCAGACAGATGCAAAGCAGGCTGAATCTCCTGCATCAATCTCCTGCACAGATCTCATCATCCCGCAAACGGTCACGATCGAGCAAGCTGGCGTGTACCAGGTTGATATTTATCCATTCAAAAACCCAACTAATCCACAGTCATTACTTGAAGCGGGTCGGAAACTGGTTTCTGGCAAAAAAGGCCCGCAACCGCTCGATTTAAAGCTAGTTTTCGGGGACCGCGAATTCACAGGCGCGTTGCGTCAGCCCGCGTTCTTGGCGCTGCGTCTGGAAGCGGGTCCATTGACCGTGCAAGCGGAACTAACTGGCGACGAAAAATTGGATCGTCTCGTTTTGACTCGGTTGCCACCCGAACATGAGCTTGCCGAGCGTTTTGAGTCCTTTGAACAACGCGTGCCAAAAATGGGAGTCCACGTTGGATTTCGCCGCGACTGCGGCAGCACACTCGCCCCCCTTGGTCCGGTGCAAACGGTGGCCAATACTGAACTCATGCGATTTACATTTGAAGGTGCAATTAGTAATTTCCCCAGTCCTGATGTGGAGCAGAATAATGTCAATTATCTCGCGGGCGTGCGCGAGATCGGCGTCCGCAGCGAATATACCGACGGTCGCGACATGCCACGTCTGCTCGTTCAGTCAGTGGAGTTCGAGGGGCCACTTTATGAGACCTGGCCACCACTGACGCATCAGAACATCTTCGCTCCGGCGACCTCCAGCGACGATCCTAGCATCCAGGCCCGCGCAGTGATTGCCGATTTTGCCACGCGTGCGTTCCGACGCCCCATCACGACTCAAGAGGAAACGCAGCTCTTCGCGGTTTTCGAGCGTTCATTGGCCGAAGGGGCTGACTGGCAGACGAGTATCCGGCAGGCTCTCATTGTCGTGCTGACTTCGCCCCAGTTTTTATTCTTGATAGAAAACAGTCGAACTCCCGCACCAGAACCGCTGGATGAACATGAGCTTGCATCGAAGTTGTCGTACTTCTTGTGGAATGGGCCACCTGACAAGCAAACGTTGCAGTTCGCCGCGGCAGGGTTGCTCCGCGAGCAACTGGGAGTAGAAACAACGCGTTTGCTCAACGATCCTCGAGCGACGCGATTCTTAAGTGAATTTGTGTCGCAATGGTTGGCGCTCGATAAATTTGCAGTCCTCGAGCCACATCGCGAGCGCTTTCCAAAGTTGACTCGCGATATGCGTCAACAACTGAGCCGAGAGCCAATCCACTTTTTTCAGCATCTGGTTGTGGAGAACTTGCCGGTGCGGCACTTGATCGAATCGGACTTCATCGTGGCCAACGAAGTGGTGGCCGCTTATTACGATTTGAGTTTCAAAGCGGACAGCGGTTTTGAATTCCTGCCGCTGCTACACAATCGCCGGGACTTGGGTGGCGTGTTGACGCAAGCAGCGATTCTGGCGGGGCTCTCCGATGGCCGCGAATCGAATCCGGTGAAACGGGGTGCCTGGCTAGCGCGACGCATTATCGCGGAACCACCGGACGATCCACCGCCGAATGTGCCCACTTTGAAAGAGGATGGACAGTTGCTGTCCCTGCGCGAGCGGATCGAACAGCACCGCAATCAACCCGGCTGCGCAAATTGCCACGCCAAGATTGATCCATGGGGAATTCCTTTTGAGGAGTATGATGCGGGTGGTAGACTGAAGCCCGAAGTTGTCGACGCACGGTCCACTTTGCCTGATCAGACAAACATCGCAGGGGTGAACGATTTAAAACGCTACCTGACCCAAAATCGCATCGATCAAGTTGCTTTTAGTCTGCTCAAGCACTTGGCGATCTATGCGACCGGCCGAAATCTTTCGTACCATGAGCTTGATTTACTTAAGCAGAATAGTCGACAATTACGAGACAGCGGCTACTGCGTGCAAGATATGCTTCGCCTGGTCATCAACAGCGAAATATTTCTTGAGAAATAGGTTCGCCCCTACCCCGGCCGCACTAGCGCGACGTGCCGGTTTTAGCCTCCGCTTTCCATCCCACCCATCGAATATAGGAACGCATCCATGTCCGCCTTACAGCTCGATCGGCGTGCATTTCTACAGGGGCTTGGCGGCGCAGCGCTCGCACTGCCGGTGCTCGACGCGATGGGGACCGACGTGACGTCCGAAACACCGCGACGCTTCTGTGCCATCTACACCGCCAATGGTATGTCCTTGCCGAAGCCGGAGCATGGTCTCGACGAATGGAGCTGGTTCCCGCAGACCGACGCCGACGGCCAATTTGTGTTTGGCAAGTCCACGGAACCCTTAGCGCCATTTCGCCAGCACTTGAGTTTTCTGGGAGGCTTGCATCATCCCAGCGGAGTCAAATCGGACCCACACGTGTGCTCCGACATGTGGCTGACTGGGGCTCCGCTGCATAACCCCAGACCAGGCACCTACAACTCGGTAGGACTCGACCAAATCATCGCCTTGCACACCAAGCAGTATTGCCGACAGCCTTCACTGGTGCTGTCGATCGATGCCGGCACGGGTTTCTTGTCGCGGACGGGGACGATTTCTTACAGTTTAGAAGGCCGCCCCATCCCGGCAGAAAACAATCCGCGCCGCGTCTTTGATCGCTTATTCCGCGGCGATCGCGACTCGTTGCAATCGCAGCGTCAGCAGTTGCAGCAACGCATCAAGCTAGTTGATGCCGTCGTGGAGAATGCCCGCTCGCTAAACCAGCAGCTTGGGCAGTCAGATCGGGACCGCATGGACCAGTACCTCACGTCGCTCAACGAAGTGGAAACACGGTTAATTGCCTCGCAACATTGGGTGGACATTCCGCTTAAGCCACAAGACTATACGCATCTCAATTTGGATGCTTCACCCGAAGGTGAGCCAGCCGAATATTATCGCAACATGTTTGACCTGATCGCCTTGGCGTTTGATGCCGACATCACTCGCTCGGTGGCATTTATGCTCAATCGAGAAGATGGGATGGGAATCTCCGACACCTTCCCGTTGAAACTTGGCCTGACCCGCACGCACCACAATTTGTCTCATGCCGGAGATAAAGATGGTCAGTTAGAATTTGCCAAATACGATTTGTTCCTCAGCCAGCAGTTAGCCCACTTTCTCGAACGTTTGAAAACCTATCAAGATCGTCAAGGGAGTGTATTGGACAATTCAATCGTGCTCTATGGCAGCGGTGCCAGCACCACTCACAATCCACGAAACCTCCCCACACTATCGGCCGGCGGGACGAATATGGGACTGCAGCATGGTACCTATTGGCAACAAAGTGAAACGCGGCTGTCGAACGTTTATCTCAGTCTGCTCAGATCCATGGGCATCGAGCAAGAAACGTTTGCAGACAGCACCGGCACGCTGAGCGACTCGATTTTCAATCGCGTGTAATCGCAACAGCTGTGACACCTCTCGCATCGGGCAGGCACAGCGATGCGCACCGGCGCTTTCTCCAATGGATTCTATGTGCTATTATCCGGCCTTAAAGAGAGCTAAAATACAACACTTTCCCATAAAATGTTGGTCAACCTCTGGCAGGGATTTAAGTCCCACCAGCCTTCTTCTATTGAAAGCCTTTCATGTTTGCGACGTTCGCCCAACTGAAGTGGATTGCCGTTGCTAGTTCCTCCATGTTGCTGGTTGTAGGCTTATGCGGTTGCAGCAAGTCTGACCGCTCCGCGAGTCGTAGTGACGCAGATTCTAAAAACGGAAAGCTGCGTATTGCGGTCATTCCGAAAGGGACCAGTCATCAATTCTGGAGGTCGGTACACGCGGGGGCTGAGGCGGCGGGCAAAGAGGCTGGCGATGTGGAAATACTTTGGAAAGGACCAGAGACAGAAGCCGATACGGCGGGCCAGATTGCGGTGGTTAAAAACTTTATCACGAGCGACGTGGATGGAATTGTCCTAGCCCCCAACCATTCGCAAGCGCTAGCGGATGCCGTGGAGGAGGCGATTGCAGAGCAGATCCCGGTGGTTGTCTTCGACAGTGGTCTAGCGGCCGGCCCGGCCATCACCAGCTATGTCGCCACCGATAATTTGCGTGGTGGGCAACTGGCGGCTAAAACACTGGCCGAAGCGATGGGGCACCAAGGAGGGGTTATTTTGTTGCGCTACAAAGAGGGGAGCGAAAGCACGGAACTACGTGAGCAAGGATTTCTGGAAGTAATGCAAGCGGAGCCAAAGATCAAAGTATTGTCCGCCGATCAGTACGCAGGCACCACGACCGAAGAAGCCCTAGCATCAGCCACCAATCTACTCAACAAATATCGTGATGAAGTGACCGGGATTTTTGCCGTATGTGAACCCAATTGTAATGGCACGCTCGAAGCCCTTGTGCAAACAGGTTTGGCGGGCAAAGTAAAATTTGTGGCCTTTGATTCCAGCGAAAGCCTTATCAAAGGTCTAGATGAGAAGACAGTTTGCGGCATTGTCTTGCAGGATCCATTCGAAATGGGGCGACGCTCAGTTCAAACGCTGGTAGCACACCTGCGGGGTCAACAAGCGGTGGCGAACATTAACACCGGTGAATATGTCGCGACCCCCGAGAACCAACAAGCTGCCCCATACGATCGCTTGCTTCGTCCAGAACGGTTCGGACAGTGAGTACTCGGGCTGTCAATTACTCCGTCCAGTCGGAATTGCCTCTGTTAAGAATGGATCAGATTGCCAAACGATTCGGGGCGACGCAGGCGCTGCGCGACGTCTCGCTGAACGTGGCTGCGGGTGAAGTTTTGGCACTGATCGGTGAAAATGGAGCCGGCAAGAGCACCTTGATGAAAGTCCTCAGTGGTGCCCATCCGCCGGATGATGGCAACATGCTACTAGGCGAACAAGCGTTTCGGCCCAGCGGACCGCACGATGCGCGTCGAGCCGGGGTGGCCATGATCTACCAAGAATTGAACTTGGCCCCCGATTTGTCCGTTGTAGAGAACATCATGTTGGGACAAGAGCTAAGTCGTGTCGGTTTCACGCGACGGCAGGCTCATCGCGATCGCGTGCAACATGTACTCCAGCAACTGGGACATCCGGATCTGCAGCCCAATCGTTTGGTGGGGTCATTATCGATTGGTTCCCAGCAAATAGTCGAGATAGCGCGAGCCCTCATTGCCGACGCCCGAGTCATGATTTTTGATGAACCCACCAGTTCCCTGCCCCGTAGCGACGTCGAAAGACTATTCACCATCATCCGGCGTTTACAGCAACAGGGGATAGCGATTATTTACATCAGTCATTTCCTGGAAGAGATCCGTCAAATTGCTGATCGCTTCGTCGTCCTCCGCGATGGACAGTCTGTCGCCAGTGGCCACATTGCCAACACCACGGATCAACAAATTGTTTCGCTGATGGCGGGTCGCAGCGTCGAGACGCTGTTTCCGACAGTGCCACACGTTATCGGTGACGTGGTTTTGACCGCTTCGCAACTTTCGGGAGTCACTCTTCCGCGCGACGTCTCGTTTCAGGTTCGTCAGGGCGAGATCTTTGGTTTATTCGGTCTGGTAGGAGCCGGGCGTACGGAGACGTTGCGCTGCTTGTTTGGGCTGGATCGCGCGCGGGTTGGCCAAGTGCGGCTGCGCGAGCGTGCCCTGGGAAAGCGCCCGAGCGACCGTATTCGCTGCGGGCTAGGCTTGGTGTCCGAGGATCGCAAACGCGAGGGGCTGGCGCAAACGATGAGTGTGGCCGATAACGTGACCCTCAGCCATTTGAAACCCTACACCACTACCGGAGTGCTGCACCTGGGAAAACGCCGCGAAGCCGTGCGGCAGTGGATGCAGCGATTGTCAGTCAAAGCGAGCGGTCCGGATCAAATTGTGAGTAAGCTGTCGGGGGGCAATCAACAGAAAATTGCCATTGCGAGGGTGCTGCATCAGACGGCGGAGTTGTTACTGCTCGACGAGCCGACACGCGGCATCGACGTTGGCACGAAGGCCGAAATCTACCGGCTGATCGGCGAGCTGGCGGCAGCGGGCAAATCGATCATTCTGGTCAGTTCTTATTTGCCCGAGTTGTTGGCGATCTGCGATACGATTGGGGTTATGTCACGCGGTCGATTGCGAGCCGTGCGGAGCGCTGCAGACTGGTCGGAACACGAGATACTCTCGGAAGCGATTGCGGGAGACTAGCAAGCTTGGCAAGGAAAGTAACGCAAAAAGATGAGTGCAGAAGAAGACCTCACAACGGGTCAAACCCCAAGTGCCAGTAACAACCTGAGCTCTAGTAGCAAGCAGAGCGCCGCACAGAACCTGCGTTCTAGCATAAAACAGAAAGCTCTCGTGTTGCTGGACGCGGTGGGGCCGTTGTTGGCGTTAATCGTCGTCATCATCGGCTTTGCAATTGCGGAAGATCATTGGGGCAATGGCAAGTTCACGGAGCTGCGGAACGTTCGGGTGGTCTTAGTGCAAACTGCTCCGGTGGCAATCGCCGCTCTGGGCATGACGTTGATAATCATTACCGGTGGAATCGATCTTTCGGCCGGAACTGCTTCGATGCTCTGCGCGACCGTGTTGGCCTGCGCCATGAACGCAGGTTTTCCGATCGGCGTTTGCATTGTGCTAACGTTGTTGACCGGTTCCCTCAGTGGCCTGTTTAACGGTTTGTTAATCGGCGTGCTGCGCCTGCCGCCATTCATCGTTACGCTAGGAACCATGACCATCTTTCTGGGGCTCGCCAAACAGCTTGCCAATGCCACGACGGGCACTACCGTTCCGGTGGCGCGCAAACTGATCCCCAGTTGGATGCTAAACCTGACCTCCACAATGCCGCCCGATTGGCATGGAGTCGTGCCCAACATAGCGATCGGCGTTTGGTTCGCGCTGGTCGTCGCGATCCTTGTAGCCATCGTGCTGCGATTGACCGTCTTTGGTCGCCATGTCTTTGCAGTGGGCTCAAGCGAGTCGACGGCGCGGCTATGTGGAGTGAGTGTGTTGAAAACGAAGCTGCTGGTGTATGCGTCGGCCGGGATGCTGTTTGCTATCGCTGGTATCTATTCGTTTTCACTGGTAAAAATTGCCAGTCCAGCAGATGGCATCGGCAAAGAACTCAAATTTATTGCGGCAGTGGTGATTGGCGGGGCCAGTTTGAATGGCGGACGCGGGACAGTCTTAGGGACCCTCGCTGGGGCTACAATCATGGGTGTGATCCAAAGCGGTTGCGATCTGTTAGGGATTCAAAATCCAACTCAAGATATCATGATCGGGGCGATCATTATTGCCGCGGTGACGCTAGACCAAATCCGCCGCAGCCGGCAGGAGGCGAACTGATAATGCAAGATTTACGCAAGCCTGATTCTTCCCATCCTCTACGTTCCCTGGACGAATGGGAGGATGACTTGCTGCGGCGGTATCCTCCCCATTCTGCCACGCCGCATGACGCGACCGCTGACAAAGTCTTTCGTAATTATGAAGCGGAAGCTCGCGCCAGCGTTAAGACGTTCTACCAGCTCAATCATCGCTATCAGACGGTGGATTTCGTACGCGCCAAACGCCAGCAGTATCTGGCGCTAAACCAGCGCAGGATGGGTATTTGGGAGGCCATGGAGTTCCTCAATACGCTGATCGACGATAGCGATCCCGATATCGATCTGCCGCAAATCGAGCATCTCCTGCAAACCGCGGAAGCAATCCGCCAAGCCAACCGCCCGCGCTGGTATATCTTGACCGGTCTAATCCATGATCTTGGCAAAATACTCTGCTTGTGGAACGAACCCCAATGGGCCGTCGTTGGCGACACGTTTCCCGTCGGCTGCCGTTATTCGGACAAAATCGTGTTTTACGACGCGTTCGCCGAAAATCCAGATCAGGCAATCGCGGAGTATCAATCGGAGCTGGGCATTTACAGCTCAAATTGTGGATTAGACAACGTCATGTTGTCGTGGGGACATGACGAATATCTTTACCACGTGGTGAGGAATTATTTGCCGCTCCCAGCGCTCTACATGATCCGCTATCACTCGTGCTACCCAATCCATCGCGAGCAGGCTTACCAGCAGTTGCTGAACAGCCAAGATGTCGAAATGTTTCGCTGGGTTAGGGATTTCAACCAGTACGACTTGTACACCAAACGCGACGAACGAATGGATGTAGCTCAATTACGTCCGTATTACGAAACGTTGATTAGCGAATATTTCCCTGCAGTGCTCCGTTGGTAATGCCTGAGGTTTGGGGAGCCTTGAAATCCCAGCTATCATTTGGGAGTTTTCGCCCGCCTGAGAATGTCAGCATTTTCGGGTATCATGAGGGCACAAATTCAACCACGCAATGACCTGATGGAGACCAAATCGTGAGCGAGTGGATAGAAGAAGGAAAAAAAGCACCCGCATTTACTTTGGCAACCGACGACGGCAAGAAAGTTAAGCTGAGCGACCTCCTTGGCTCGCCAGTGGTCCTCTATTTCTACCCTAAAGATGATACCCCTGGCTGTACCAAGGAAGCCTGCGCATTTCGCGATCGCAAAGCGGAATTGGCGGCGATGGGAGCCGTTGTGATGGGGGTCAGTGCGGACACGGTCGAATCGCACGCCAAGTTTCGAGACAAGTATGAACTTAATTTTCCGTTGCTAGCGGACGCCGATCACAAAATTTCCGAAAAGTACGGTGCGTGGCGTGAAAAGAACATGTACGGCAAGAAATCGATGGGAATCCAGCGGAGTACTTTCTTGATCGACCTGTCTGGCAAAGTGGCCAAGGTGTGGAAACGAGTTCAAGTTGATGGGCACGATACTGAAGTGCTCAAAGCGCTTCGCGAACTAACTCAAGAGTAGAGGCTGCAGATGAATCGGAGAATTGTTAAGCAATTGATGGCGCTGGGCGGCATGTTCTGGGCGTTCGCATCGGTTTGCGCAGACGATTGGCCGCAGTGGATGGGGCCGCAGCGGGACGACGTTTATCGGGAGTCAGGTATCGTTGAGGAGATTCCCGGCGGCGGCTTGCCGATCCTGTGGCGAACTCCCATACACGGCGGCTATGCGGGGCCCGCCGTAGCGGACGGTCGTGTCTTTGTAATGGATTACGTTGTGACCAACGGCAAGACGACAAACGATCCCTCGACTCGGGATGCCGTAAAGGGGACCGAGCGAGTCCTGTGTTTCGATGCCAAGACCGGGAAAGAACTGTGGACGATCCGCTATGAACGCCCCTATCAAATATCGTACGCCAGTGGTCCCCGCACCACTCCGACGGTCGATGGCAAACTGGTATACACTTTGGGAGCCGAGGGAGACCTGCTGTGTATTGAAGTGGGCAGCGGCACAATAGTCTGGCGAAAACAACTCGCAGAGGCATACAAAACGCAGGCGCCGACGTGGGGCTACGCCGCGCATCCATTGGTTTATGGCGAGCTCGTGATCACCCTCGCTGGTGGTGAAGGTAGCGTCGTGGTGGCGCGGGATAAAAACACCGGAGCGGAACGTTGGCGGGCTCTCTCGGCATCGGAGATTGGTTATTGTCCTCCCTCGATTCAGAAGCTGGGTGGCCGAGACCACTTGATCATTTGGGACGCCGATGCCTTGCATGCCCTAGAACCCGACACAGGCAAGGTCGTTTGGACCAAGCCGCTCAAGCCACGTTATGGAATGTCGATCGCCGCGCCACGACTGGCAGGAAATTTACTCTTCGCGAGCGGCATCGGCGAAGTAAGCGGAATTTTTCCGCTCAACGAAAGTGGACAACCAGGAGAGTCGTTGTGGGATGGAAAACCTAAGATCGGTGTCTATTGTTCCAACAGCACACCAACGTTTGACGGCAAGGTTATCTACGGTAGTGATTGCGGCAGCGGCATGATGATTGCCGTCAATGCGCAAGATGGCTCTCGCTACTGGGAAACATTTCAGCCAACGACCGGTGGTGAACGTCGCGCATCACATGGAACCGTTTTCATAACCAAACACCAGGACCGTTTTCTACTGTTCACGGAAACAGGGGACTTAGTGATTGCGAAACTAAGTCCAGAAAGTTACGTGGAGGTTGGCCGCATGCATGTGCTCGATCCAACTTCGGACGCTTTCGGACGCGCCGTGGTATGGAGTCATCCTGCGTTCGCCGATCGAAAATTGTTTGCCCGCAACGATAAAGAAATCGTGTGCGTGGATTTATCCGCCAAGTAGTCGTGAACTTTTTCCCTGAGATTGACTTTCTATGCTGACTGGCTTTAAAGACGAGGCGGTGGACCAATCCGGTTGGTTGGCTGGTCTGGCATTGTGGGGGGGAGGAGCCGCGGCGGGTTGGCTGGTCGCGTTGTCGAGTGGAGCACCGCCACTGCCGCCATCGGAAACATTGCTAATTGCAGTTTTAGTTTCTACCGTATCGCTCTGTTTAAGATTACCGATTTTGATGAGCGACAGTCCGCTAACAGCCTCGCTCGCGCATGCTTTATGGCTGTTGGGAGCCTTCGCTCAATTAAATTGGGGTGGTTGTTTGGCAACACGTGCTGCTGATGGTGGCATCGCCTTGGCGGCACTGCTGATATGCAGCGCTGCGGAGATGTGGTTTTTAGTGATTCTGTTGCGCCGCGACAAACTGCTGTGGCTGGTCGAATTAAAACAAAGTTGGCGAAGGGAGCTCACAGGAGAGATCACAGGGGAGCGGGAAGGAATTTTTCGCGAGTTGAGCGCTCAGCAGAATGCCATCGCGCCCGATCACGAGGAGAGCTTGACCAACGTCGAGCGTGATGCGCCCGATTTACAGCGGCTGACGCGCGATGCATTGGATGAACAGGGCGAACGTTTCCTATCGGGGACGGTACGTATCCTCTTGGCTCCAAATCAGCGAACAGAAACGATTGTCATCAGTTTTTGCCCACCACTAGCAGGGCGTGCGGAATTGGATTTGGAGACCAACTCCGAAGAGCTCACCGCCCGCGTCGAAAATTCAACAGAGGCGGGGGCGCGCATCGTGGTCCGTCGGCAGTCAGCCAAGGAAGCAG
>JBBQRC010000050.1:0-13139 GCA_038215215.1 Pirellulales bacterium | reverse complement strand
AATCAGCTTGGCCAAGTAGCCTTCCAATTGATGGTAAGGGAATCCCGCCATGGGGATCGGATTTTCACCCTTGTCGCGACTGGTCAGCGTTAAACCCAAGACGCGGGCGCAAATCTTCGCATCTTCGTGGAACAGTTCGTAGAAATCTCCCATGCGAAACAGCAAGATCGCATCGCCACAGGCTGCTTTGGCATCTTCATACTGGCGCATCATTGGCGAAACGGACATGGGCGCACGCTGGGTCTAGAGGGAGGTGGTTACTTGCCTGACAGCACGGCTAGCGAGGTGGACCAATCTTCAAGCCATGCTGCCTGATTGGCATTCCGATCGACCTGCTCCATGGCGAGCAAGCAGCGCTCCCAACATTGCACGGCACCGTGCAAGCCGGCGGGCCAGTGATGCAAACCTCGGTCGACGGCTGCGGCCAAATCGATTTCGCAGCGGTCTTCTGCACCGGAGAGTCGCAGCGCGAGCAAGCGATAAAATCCAGCACACACGCGCAGTAGTAGTTTCGCCCGCTCTCGTTTGGCGCGTCCATCTTTGCCGGCCGCGTCGATCACGCCACCGCAGGATTTGCTGAGATTGCCGAACATCATCCGCTCCGCGGACAGCATCTCCAGCAACTCGCCACGAAACTCGGCCATCTCGGGGTCTGCCAACAAGCTCGCTTCCGCCAAACTGCCTCCACTCAGAGCTGCAATTTCGCCAGCCCGCTGGGGATTGTCAGCTAGACCATGCCGCTCGATCAGTGTTTGTAGGTGATCGCGCGATAGCGGACGAAAGATGATGGCCTGGCAGCGCGAGCGAATGGTTGGCAACTGACGTTGTAAACTGCTACCGACAAGGATCAGCACCGAGTCGGGTGGCGGCTCTTCGAGCGTTTTGAGCAGACTATTGGCCCCTTCGACATTCAGATAATCGGCGTCGTCGAGGATGGCTACTTTGCGCGTTCCGGAGTAAGGTCGCAGATTAATATCGTGACACAGCCCTTCGCGCATGCGTTTGTCGCGTTCGCCGATGAGCAGTTCGATCGGAATAAACGCTTTGTCCGCCGGCTTACAGATCTGAATGAGATCCGGATGGGTGCTGGCATCGACTTGAGCGCAGTCTTCACAGGCTCCGCAAAATTCGAGGCTCGCCTCCGCGGTTCGGCGGCACAGCAGCGACTTGGCGAGCAGCCTCGCAAAAGTCCGCTTGCCGATGCTTTCTGGCCCCACGAAGAGGAAACTCGTCGCCAGTCGCCCACTGGTAATCGCTGTGCGGAACCACTCGCGTTGTGGCTGATGACCGAGCAGATCTGACCAGAGCATCGTATTGTGATCATGGGGTTAAGAGAGCGACGGACAACTTGCCACAATTTAGTGGATCGGTGGCGGATACACTAGGCCCGCCTAATTGCCCGCCTTTTTGCCCACCCATTTGCAACGCGGAGCCAGCGCGGGACTGCATTGGTATAATAACCGTAGACAGCGTTTCGCAGAGTTCATCTGAGTCTGAAAGGCGTGCACCATGCCTGTCGAACACGAAGATTCGATCGAAAACCAACAGCCTGCCGTCTCCGTCGAGACGCCGCAGCGTTCAAACGTCAAACCGAGTTTGGGAACAGATGCTATTTCGCTAATCCTCCAGCAAGCGGGCAAGTCTGCGGAGGAGGTGGCGGCTTTGGCCACGCTGGACGAGGCCGACCGTAGCGCCGAGCAGCAGTTCAGCGGCGAGGCGCCGACGCTGACGTCGCTGTTCGGGCAGGTCGCAGCCGTCGAGTTTGAAGCCGGACGCTTTAGCCCGTCGGCTGAGGTCGCCAAGACAATGGCCGAGTGTCTTGAGTTTTTACTCAAACGCAAACGCGCTGGTGATCTACTGGATCATGCCAAAATGCTCATCCATGCCGACACCCTCGCGGGTTTGGCGCGGCTCGGTTTCTTTGGCTTGGCGATCCCCAAACAGTATGGTGGCAAAGGGGCTCGATTGGGTGATCTTGGACCCCTTCTGCGCGCCCTGACGCTCGTCCATCCGGACTTGGCAGTGCTGTTTGAAGTGCATAACTTTCTGGGCCCCGTCACACCGCTGCTTGACTTTGGTACCGCCGCACAAAAGCAAACTTACCTGCCCCGAATGGCCAGCGGTGAACTGCTCGGCTCATTCGCCTTGACGGAGCCCGGTGTGGGTGCAGACCCTAGTAAACTGGCGCTCACGGCGCGTCGGGTCGGAGACAAATACATCGTCTCCGGCGTGAAATGGCCGATCACTAACGTCATTTACGGAGGACTGTGCATCCTCGTGCTGAAGCTTGAGGGGGAAGGATTGCCGGCCGGTCGCGATTCCGGCATGCTGATTTTTGAAGTGCCGAAGTCCGACAACGCGAACTTTCGCATGGTTCGTAACCAGCTCACCGCTTTCGATTATCTGTGGAATGCCCGCTTTCGCTTGACCAACTTTGAAGTCCCCGCGGATCGACTCCTTGGTCCACCTGGCAAGGGGCTAGCGCAGGCGTTCAGCTCGTTGGCTAAAGGTCGCGGTGGCATTTGCGTCAACAGCGCTGCCAAGATCTTTCGTTTGCTCGCGCAAATTGTGCTCGATCCCCACGCAGTGGAGGATACCGGCGGCTTGACGCGGCGCCATCGTGCCGGGGGCTGGGTCGCTTTTCGCAGCACGTTTGGCAAACCGATTGGGGACGCACCGCGGATTCAAACCTGGATGGGTCGTGCTGCCTGCCATGCGTTGGCCAGTCGAGTCATGGGGGACGTATGTTTCCGACTGGCCGCCAAGGGGATTCGCGACGAGACGATGGGTATGGTTGCTAAAGTCTTCGCCACCAAGGCGCTGCTGCAAACGGCGATTAACGTCTACCAAATCCAGGGCGGTCGATCTGTGCATACCGATCAGCGGCGACAAGCCGTTCGCGATGGAGGCGAGGCAGCCCTGGCAGAGGCCGGTCCTCTGATCGAAAACTATATCGGCGAGAATATGCATGAGTTCACGATCGCGACGGTCTACGAAGGGCCTAACCCGGTACTCGCCGATGTGGGTGCTCCCAATGCGATGACCCGCGGCCTGCGAGCTCGCTATCTCGAACCGATTGGAATCGCCCAGGTGCAAGGGCACTTTGGTTGGCTGGTAAAAGCCAAGTTTGCAGGCTTTCTAGTTCGCACCACGCTGGGGTCGTGGAATCCTTGGACTGGTTCCTGTGCGGGGATCCAAGACCTCTTTGCGGAGAAGCAACAGCTTGTACAGCGCGCGCTCCGGCGCAATCGGGTGTTGGGGAGACGCATCTTGATGATCGTCGCGCGCTATCAAAGGAGCTTTATGGATCAGAGTTTTCTCTTGGGCGATGAAGGGGGCATTTTTGATCAACTGTGCGCGTCCATGGCCGCCTTGGTCTATACGCTCTCCTTAAGCGAAGCTCATCCAGAGTATCTTCAAGTGGCCCGCGCCCTGGACCTAGAAGCCCAACTAAGGATACGGGGCAAGAGCAATTCGCCGCAGTTGCAGCGGGCTTGGGCAGAGATTGGCAAACTGATCATGCAGCCTGACTCCGCCTTGCACGGGGACTTGATTGCGGATTTAGAAGTCAATGATATTCCCCTCGATCCGCGTTTCATCGATCGGTTTATCTAAACGCGTTCAACCATCAAGGCGACCGCTTCACCACCGCCGAGGCATAACGTGGCCAGTCCGCGGGTGAGACCTCTGTCGACCAGCAAATGTAGCAGGGTGACCAGGATGCGTGCGCCGCTGCAGCCCAGAGGATGGCCCAGGGCGATCGCGCCGCCCCTGACGTTGACGCGGTCTGCGTCCAGTTCTAATTCGCGGATACAAGCAACCGTTTGCGCCGCAAAGGCCTCATTGATTTCGAAGAGATCTACATCCGCAGTCGACATGTCGCATTTTTTAAGCAATTTGCGAACGGCCCCTACGGGTGCCGTGAAGATCTGTTGATGTTCTGCAGCGTAGGAACAGTGACCCACTATGCGAAACGCCCATGCGGTGTTGAGACTCAGCCGGGTTGCTGCATCGACTACCAGGACGGCAGCCGCACCGTCGCTGAGCGTCGAAGCGTTGCCGGCAGTCACACTCACTTGATCTGCCGAGTTAACCAACGACGACATAAACAGGGGTTTGAGCTTGGCCAAACCTGCAAGGCTGCAGTCGCGTCGTGGGCCTTCGTCTACTTGGCGAAGCACGAGTTGTTTGGCTTCGGTAACGGTCACAGGTGTGATCTCCGCGTCAAACGCCTTTTCATCTTGAGCCGCAAAAGCCAACTGATGGCTTCGCACCGCCCATTGGTCCTGATCTTGGCGTGAGATCTTGGCGTGTTGGGCTGTCCATTCCGCAATGCAACCCATGCTCAGATCCAGACTCGCACAGCGTAGTCCATCGACGTCTATCGCATCGAGCAGTGGTTGCTCGCCGTACTTCCAGCCAGCGCGGGCGTGCCTGAGTAGGTGCGGGGCTTGGCTCATGCTTTCCATACCACCCGCCAGGACGCGTTGGTACTCGCCAGCCCGCACGGCTAAATCAGCCAACATGACCGCATACAGTCCCGAACCACAAACTTTATTGACCGTCACCGCGCTGACGCTGGTGGATAGTCCGCCGAGCACACTGGCTTGCCGAGCCGGAGCTTGACCCACACCCGCCTGAATGACGTTTCCCATGATCACTTGATCGATGGTCGCGGGATCTAGCCCAGCGCCATTTAACCCAGCGCGATCGACCGTTGCACGCAACACCTGTCCACCCAAGTCGACGCAGCGTGCCGCTGAGAGACCCCCTAAGAATTTCCCTTGTGCAGTACGACAACCGGCGACGATGTAGGCTGAGACCATGGTGGACCTGACGGGGAGTGGACCGACGCGCTACTGCGCCAAGCGACGCGCTTCCGCTTCGGCTTGCTTCATCACGCGTAGAATATTGCCGCTCATGAACTTATGAATATCGACTTCCGAATAACCGCGGTCGAGTAAAACCTGGGTCAGTACGGGGTAGGTCGAGACGTCTTCCAATTGCTTGGGAGTTTGGCTGATGCCGTCGTAATCGCTGCCGATGCCAACGTGGTCGATACCGGCAATTTTGACGATGTGGTCGATATGATCGGCCACATGCTGCGCCGATCCTGGGTAGGTCGGATGTTTCAAGTCGAAGATGGCCAATTCTTTCTTGATCATTTCTTCGTTATCACCATATTGTGCTTTGAGCGCGCGGCGGCGCTCGAACATCGTGCGTGTGTTTTCAGCCGACTCGGGCACAACAAATCCAGAGTAAAAGTTGACCATCACCACGCCGCCGTCGCTGGGTAATTGCTTGAGAATTTCGTCTGGCACATTGCGCGGGTGGTTGGCGATGGCGCGGGCGGACGAGTGCGAGAAGATGATGGGAGCGGTGCTGGTATCCATGGCGGCTTGCATCGTTTCCTGCGACACGTGGGAGATATCCACCAGCATCCCTAAGCGATTCATTTCGCGCACGACTTCACGACCGAAATCGCTCAAACCGTGGCACTTGGCCTCGTCGCTGCAGGCATCTGCCCAGTCGAGAGAGTCGCTGTGGGTGAGGGTCATGTAGCGCGCCCCCATCGCGTGCAGACGCCGCAGTTTCTCGATCGAATTCTCGATCGCATGGCCACCCTCCATACCAATCAATGAGGCGATTTTGCCGTGGGCCCGGCAGCGTTCCACATCTTCGCTGTTGAGTGCCAGTTCGAAGGTTTCGGGATAACGTTTGACCATCGCATGCACGATTTCAATCTGCTCCATAGTGGTTTGGTGGGCCACACCAGCGGCGATGGTGTCGGCCGGGACGTACACCGACCAAAATTGAGCACCCACACCGCCGGCTTTCAAGCGTGGAATATCGGTGTGGATTTTAGGTTGGGGTTGCGAGATATCCAAAGCATCAAAGGACCGCGAAGCCTCTTTGCGAACGACCCACGGAAGATCATTGTGTCCGTCGAAAACGTAGCTGCGACTGTGAATCGCGCGTGCTGCCGGAGAGACGATGACGAGCGGACGATCAGCCGGTGCCGCCACGGTTATTTCTTGGCCGGGCAATTTCGCCACCGCCAAGCAGCCTCCGCTGACTGCCACGGCGAGCAGAAGAGTTTTCCAGCGAGGGCAAGAATCGGCAAGAAGGTTGCGCATAGATGGCATACAATAAACTCCGCGGCTGGGTAGCAAATAAGAGCCCCTCAAGGATCGTATCCTCATGATAACCCAGGCAGTGTTTAAGAAAGGGGCCAACCGGCTCGAATACTGTCGAAATGATGGGCAAAAGGATCGCTTTGTCGATCATTCGATCCCCTTTCACCCGTACAGTCGGGCTGCGTCAAATTGTTCAACGTCAGTGATGGTTGGTTAGCTCATGAATACCGAAGAATCCATTCGCCAACCGTTCTTCCCGCGAATTCGCATGATCTGGTTTTTCATTGTGGCAGCGGTCGTTGCGTTGGCTTTGGGTATCATCCGTGCCGCCGATGAAGGGCAAGCCCTGGCAGCGGCGTTGGTCTTTACCGGCATTTTTTTGATATTCGTGATGTCTTTTTCCGCACTGTGTTTCTGGGCCGCGTACAGCTTGGGCGCGACCGAAAGGAGTTTCAATAACTCGCCGCAAGCCTCGAGTCCGTTTGCGGACGGGCGATTGCCAGAACAAGTTTTGCCGCCCAAGCCCATTGACACAAATTAGTGGTGACCATGGTTCAACGCTGTTTGATTAGCCTGCTATTGCTGACGCTGCTGCCGTCGTGGACCCCCGCGCAGACACCGGTGGTCTACGATACGTTCGTCACCCGGGCGGATCGCGGGCGCAGTCCACTGATGGTCTCCTCGTCGCTCGACAGCTCCGGATCAACGAGTCTAGGGGTGATGCGGGTTAACGTCACTGACCGCAAGGGTGCAAGTGCCGCAGATCGCAATTTGGTGATCATGCTGTATATCAAGCATTGGGGAAATTACGCAGAGGAGCCCATCGCTTACCGCTATCCAGTGACTCTGGCGCAAGGGCAGACAACGGTCCAAGTCGAGATTCCCCACTTCGGTGCGGGTTCGCAGTCTAGCTGGGATGTAGGTGTCTTTGAGGCTGGAGTTGATATCGAGGACAAACGCCAACGGACCCCCAATCAGGCGACCTACCAGTGGCTGCACAACCCGCCTCAAAGCGGTTTTTCAGTTGCCTGTTTGGTGGCTGCGGATGCCAATCAGGGAATGGAACTGAAGAATCTTAAACTTTTTTCCAGTCTGATCGATCAACCCGCGCCCACAACCACGTACTCTACGCCAGGGGCAGTGCCAACCCAAGCGGTTGTCAGCGATCACCTGCTGCCGGTGGGAGACGCCAGTAGCGATTGGCGTCGTTACTTTTCGTATTCGATGTGGATCGCCTCTGCGCGGGCGGTTGCGGAAATCAATCAGCGTCATCCCGAAGTTGCCCGCGGACTGCGAACCTACGTGAGTGCCGGAGGCAATTTATTGGTCTACGATGTCAACACCCCAAGCGCCCTGGACGAAGTGCATCAATTGCTCGGGTTGTCCAACGAGCGTGTGGCAAAGTTGCCCTGGAAGACGCTGGTACATAACGCTGCCCCATGGTGGACGCTTTCCGAAATTGAGCTTGAGTCGCTTAATAAGAATGCGGCCGCCCAGGCAACTGCAGGAGTAGCGACGTTGGCCGAGACAAATGGTTGGGGCTGGGCCTATGATGCCGCCCTGTTAGCCGAAACGCTGGTGGCTAGTGAGTGGGGAGCGCATCGGGAAAATCTATCGCAAATTTCTGAGATGCTTGGGATACAGGAAACGATTCAAAATTCTGGGTCACCGGGGCTCATCACGACTTGGCGCGAGGCGGTATTTTCACAGCTCCATACGGAGAAAATTTTGCATCGGCCGTACCTCCGAGGGCGCGTCCTGGTAGCCTCGAAGCCGTTGCCGGAATTGCCTCAAAGTTTGCTCGATACGGCGATCCATCACAGTAATTTGGAGAGCGGTTGGCAGTTAACCAATCGTGATTTCGACGGCAACTGGTTCTGGCGGAATCTGATCACCAGCGTGGGTAAGCCACCGATTTGGACTTTTTGTGCCATGGTGACTCTGTTTGGCGCGCTGCTGGGACCGGGTTTGCTCGTTTTTACCGGCCGCCTGCAACGCCGTAGCTTGATGATTTTTTTCGTTCCGGTGATCTCACTCGTGGCAACGCTATTCATCATCGCTTATGGAGTGCTGCATGAAGGATTCGAAACGCATGTGCGGATTGCCTCGGTGACCAGCTTTGATACGTCGGCTAACGTTGCCTTCGCTTGGTCACGGCAGAATTATTTTAGTGGTTTGCCGCCCCGCAACGGCTTGGAGTTTCCGGTCGAGACCTTCGTTCGTTCGGTGTCTGCCGAAGAATCGCGCAATCGCGCTGGTTCGGCTGATCCTCGTGACGGCGTGCGGTGCATCGTCGAGGTTGGTGAAACGCAGAATTGGCGCGGTTGGTTGCGCCCACGCCAACATCAACAGCTACTTGTGGGACACGCGGTGGACGCTAATTCTATGCCTATCGCGATGACGCGGGGTGAAAGCGGACAACTGCGATTGAAAAATCTAACTTCGCTGACATTGCCAATGGTGCTGGTGCGGGATGGAGGGGAGAACTACTTTACGGCCGAGGATTTGAAACCGGCTGAGATCCGCGACTGTCAGCCGGTGCAGAAATCCGCGGCGGCTACATTGGCAGGTCGCGTCGGAGCAAACGTCAAGCCACAGATTCCGATCGAAATGGAAGGGAGCAGCGGCAGTCTGCTCAACTTCGGGCGCAACGTCATGTACTCGGGGAACGGTCAAACAGAAGTTACCGAGATCATTAATGAGGCTTTTCAAATCGCGTTGACCGATAAACTGGAACTTGAACCATATGGGTTTGTCACCTTGGTGCCTGAATTTGAGCCCATTATCGTGCCTGTTCGAGGCAAACAAGCCAACAATTTAAACTTGGTGATGGGGGTCGCTCCATGGTAACAGCCAGTCATCCCATGATTCAGCTTCGTCGCCTGCATCGATTCTTCGGCAAGACACGGGCGGTCAACGATGTCTCATTCGAGGTCTATGCCGGGCAGGTATTTGGCTATATCGGTCCCAATGGTGCCGGCAAGACCACCAGCATGCGGATTCTGGCGACGCTCGATTTGCCCGACTATGGTGACGCACTGGTGGATGGTTTTTCGGTTATCAACGATCCTGATCGTGTGCGCAAACGATTGGGTTTTATGCCAGATCATTTTGGTACGTATCCGAACATGAACTGTGTCGAGTACCTGGATTTTTTTGCCCGCGCTTACGGCTTGGTCGGTCGCGAGCGAACCAAAGCGCTGCGACATACGCTGTCTTTCACTGGGCTGGACAAAATCGCGGAAAAGTCGATTCGCGGATTATCCAAGGGGATGCGCCAGCGACTGTGCCTCGGTCGAGCGATGATTCACGATCCGGCAGTCTTAATCCTGGATGAACCGGCTAACGGGTTAGATCCGCGTGCCCGCATCGAACTGCGACACATGATTCGCGGGTTAGCGGCGGAAGGTAAGAGCTTGCTGATTTCAAGCCATATTCTCACCGAACTGGGTGAAATGTGTGACTCGATAGGCATTATCGAGCGCGGTGAATTGCTGGTCACGGGAACTGTGGCGGAGATCAAGGCGCGGTTGCGACCGCACATCGACGTCTTAGTAAAACTAATCGGCCACGGCGACGGACTGGCTCAGTGGCTGCAATCCAAGCCCAACGTGGCGCGCATTCGCGCCACCGAAGAGAGCGTTCGTTTTCAGTTTTCCGCGGTCGATGAGGTGGATCAAGCTCAATTGTTGCGGTCCATCATCGCGGCAGATTTTCAAGTGCTAGCCTATTCGATCGAGAATCACTCGCTAGAAGATGTGTTCTTGCAAATTACGACCGGAGCTGTTCAATGAGTCGCGTCCTGCTCTCCGGTGAAACCCCGTTACCCACGTCGATTCTGGAAACGGACGGCGGACAACATCGCATCTGTGTGATCCCCGAACGCGGTTGGGAACGGCTGTGGACGTGGGGGACCGAACGGATTAATCCCATTGTGGTCAAAGAGGTGCGGCAGTCGCTCAAGAGCCGGCAGTTCACAATCAGCTTTGGCCTGACCTTGATTGCGGCGGTCGCGTGGACGTTGATCGCCATTTCGCTCATGATCCCGCGAGTTTATTTCATTCCCGGAGGTTTACCTCTGCTCACGGGCTTCTTTTGCATTCTTCAAGTCCCGTTGATGATCATTATCCCCTTCAGTGCCTTTCGATCACTGACGACCGAAACGGAGGATAGCACATTTGAGTTATTGAGCATCTCCGCACTTTCGGCGTGGCAGATTGTGCTGGGGAAAATGTCTTCGGCCTTGCTGCAAATACTCCTCTACCTCTCGGCCCTCGCCCCCTGCATAGTGCTTACTTATCTGCTGCGCGGCGTGAGCCTGTTTGCGATCCTCTTCCTGCTCGGCTTGACGGTTGTCTTTTCCGTGGCAGAGACCGCCGTGGCCTTGCTCTTAGCCTCAGTGGCCCGAGCGCGGCTGCTGCAAGCGGGAGCGTCCGTGTTGCTGCTGGTCGGACTCATCGTTGCATTTTTCAGTTGGACCTCGTTGATTGTTAGTAATTTTATTAGTGAGGTCAGTAACCCGCCCCCCCAATTTTATATGGTCTTGTTTGCCATGGCGACGATTATTGCCATCGCGTTGGAGTTGGTGTTGCGGGCGGCTGCGGCGGCTATCGACTTTCCCAGCGAGAATCATTCGACACCCTTGCGTCGCCGTTTGCTGCTATTGGTCAGTTTGATCCTGTTTTGGTCGACCTTCGCTGTGGTGGCCTCGCAGGAAGTGGAAATTGCCTACGTGTTTCTGATCGGCACTTTTATCGTGTGCCTCTTCATCGGGTCACTGATGACGGGTGAAAGAGGTATTATCTCACCACGCGCTTGCCGCACACTCCCCAAAACATTTGCTGGACGGGTCTTCTTCACCTGGTTTTTCCCGGGCGCAGGGATGGGGTACGTGTTTATGGTCTGTGTGTTTGCGGCTCTCGTGGCCACTATGAGCCTCACCGAGCTCTATTATTCCACAACCATGCAATTACGCTTCGGACGCTCGGCCGTCGCGTTTGTCGGCTACCTGCTGTTGTGTTACTTGGTGATCTACCTGGGTTTGAACCGTTTATTCATGCTGGCTGCGTCCAGACGCATGCCCACGCCCATGTTAGGCGCGTTCGCGCTGTTGGTCGTGAACCTCGTGCTGCTCCATTTGTTACCCTTGATTCTTGTGTTTTATTTCAATGATTATCGTGAATTCGACTACGACTGGCATCAGGCTTTGAATGTCTATTGGACCTCCCTGGAAGCCAGTGATGGTGGCGGAGCTGGATTAGTTCTGAGCACGCTGATCGTCACCCTAGCGGCAATTGTAGTTTTCGGGTTGAATTTAACTCTGAGTACTCGCGATGTAATGCTCATTAGAGTGGCTGAACCACCCCGCAACCAACTTGAAACGAAGCTAGCAACGACCAACATCATCGACCCGTTTGCCGACTAAGCTAAAAACGACCTGATTTGACGGCCCACTGTTCTTTCCCGTTCACCCTTGGCAATTTTCATGACCTTTCCAGTTCCGTCCGACGATCGGCCTGACCCTTCCGAGCAGCCAATCCGGGCTCGAGTACCTGAGCATGTTGCCCGCGGCGCGTTTAGCACGGGCGTCATTATCATGACCGCCCAGACCGAGCTGATCCTCGACTTTATCCAGAATCTGGGACGACCCCACCAGGTCGTAGCACGAGTGGTCTTGCCCCACAGCGTCTTACCGCAACTGGTGGACGCTCTACAGCGCAACATGGAGTTGTACAAAAGTCGTTGGGGCGAACTGCCTTACCTGCCGCAGCTCCCTCCGGTGCAGACAAGTGTTCCTGGTCACCCAGTACCCGCGGCACAGTCGCCCAGTGATGGGCAATCGGGTCAGCACGCCGGTACATCGCAATCAGTAGTGGGCGCGTCCGGCGGCAGCGCGGCTCCCGGCGGATCAGGGGAGGGGCAGAGTGGTTCCACCACGCCGCCACCTGCAACCAACAAGCCGAGTTCCGGATTCCAGGATACAGGCGTCCGTCGTCCCTCCGCGCAAGAAATCTACGACGATCTGAAGATCAAAGACGAATTGCTGTCGGGGGTATATGCCAACGCAGTCATGATTGGCCACGGACCGCACGAATTTAGTTTCGACTTCATTACCAATTTCTTCCCGCATTCCGCCGTGAGCAGCCGAGTGTTCTTGTCCGCGGGCCAAGTACCTCGATTCTACGACAGCTTGAAGGGGACATGGGACCAGCTCAGATCGCGACAGAACCCACTCCAGCCTCCAGGTGGTGGCGCCGACGGAAATGCACCCGGCGGAAATAGCCCAGATGCGCAGCCCGATATCGATCCGTTCGCCTGATGACGGCTGATCTTAAACTCGTGAATCGTGACCAGTGAGAGAACCGGACACCCACCCACACATCGTCGGCCGCATTCCGCTGCTTGCTTGGCCCAGCTTACTTTCGCTAGACGCTGTGCTGGTCGCCGTGACGTGGCAGCAGTTGTTGATGTGCAGTTTTTTTGGCCGTTGGTCGACGTGGTCAGAATGGAGCTCGTTGGCAGCCACAGTTTGGCTCATTTATGTGGCGGACCGCTTGCTTGATTCCGCCAGATTGAATCTAGACCGTCCACATACGCTGCGACATCGGTTTTATCACATTTACAGTCGAGCCTTTGTGACGCTGTGGGTCGTCGTGTTGGTGACCAACGCCCTGATCGTTGGCTGCTACCTGTCGACGGCGCTCCTGCGCAGTGGAATCCTGCTCGCCTCGGCAGTTCTTGTCTACGGCGCCAGCGTACACTTTGCACCACGGCGGCCTAATTCCGGAACGAGCGCGGCTACAACTCAGCGCGTCCGTATGTTCCTCCCTAAGGAACTCCGCGTTGGTATCTTGTTCGCGCTGGGTGTCTCCTTGACCACTTGGTGTCAATCGAATGTTATTTCCGCAGGCAACTCTGCCAGTCTCATGCGAATCGAAGAGCCTTGGTGGGCTTTGGCGATTGTCACCCTCGCCTTGGCGATTTTGTTTAGTGGCAATTGCA
>JBBQRC010000049.1:0-13382 GCA_038215215.1 Pirellulales bacterium | reverse complement strand
GACAACGTGCTACCGTGGATGTTCAATGTGTGCCAATACGAGGGCAAGATCAGCCGGAGTAATGCCGCTGATGCGACTAGCTTGGTCTAAGCTGGCGGGTTTCACACGTGTCAGTTTCTGCTTGGCCTCGATCCGCAGTCCGGTGATGCGCTCGTAATCAAACGTCATCGGAATGCGTTTTTCGGAGAGTCGACGCTGACGCTCCACTTGAACTTCTTGCCGAGCGACGTAACCTTCGTATTTAACATCCCACAGCACCTGATCCGCGACTTCGGGCGAACACTCGCGTAGTGCGGGGACGAGTGCACTGATTTCCGGCCAGGCCACGTCGCTGCGTTTGAGATATTTGGAACCTTTCACCATGTCGATCCGCGCCGCGTCCAAGGCCGCGAGTGCCGCCGAAATCGATTGCTCTTTGACGTCCAGACGACCTAGCCGATCGCCCGAGACGAGGCCATAATCGTGCCCAAGTCGCGTCAATCGCCGGTCGGCATTGTCTTGACGCAGCAACAATCGATACTCAGCGCGGCTAGTGAACATGCGATAGGGTTCGTCGACTCCACGGGTTACTAGATCGTCGATCAGCACCCCGATGTACGCTTGATCGCGAGTCAGCACGAGCGGTGACTTACCAGCCACTTTTAAGGCGGCGTTAGCGCCTGCGATTAAGCCCTGGGCACCTGCTTCTTCATAGCCAGTTGTGCCATTGATTTGTCCGGCCAAAAACAAGCCGCTAACAAGTTTACTTTCGAGCGTGGGCTGCAGTTGTTCTGGCGGACAGAAGTCGTATTCGACGGCATAACCATAACGCATGATCTGCGCTTGCTCTAGGCCTGGAATGAACTTCAGCATGGCATCTTGGATATCGCGTGGGAGGCTGGTCGAGATACCATTCACATAAACTTCGGCCGTGCCTCGTCCCTCGGGCTCGAGAAACAATTGATGCCGATCCTTGTCCGCAAAGCGTACGACTTTGTCTTCGATAGAGGGGCAATATCGCGGTCCGCGCGACTGGATCTGGCCGCTGTACATGGGTGCGCGATGCAAGTTATGCCGAATCAACTCATGCACATGTTCATTGGTGTAGGTGATGTAACAGGGAACTTGCTCGCCTGGCAAAGACTCCGTCAAGTACGAGAAGGGAACCGGATCATCGTCACCCGGTTGTAGTTCTGTGGCCGCAAAGTCGATCGTGGTGGCGTTCAAGCGGGGCGGTGTTCCCGTTTTGAAGCGGTCAAGTTGGAAACCGAGACGATTAAGCGAGGCACTGATACCGGCGGAAGTCCCCTCCCCTCCCCTGCCGCCTGGTGTTTTGGCTTCACCGGTATGCATGATGGCTTGCAGAAAAGTTCCGGTCGTGAGCACCACCGCGTCGGCCTGGTAACTGGCACCACCGCGTACTTGGATCCCGCGCAGGAACTTGCCCGTCGGCGTTTCTTCGACCAACAGATCTTCGACAAGTTCTTGGATCAGGCTGATGCTTGGATAGTGCTCGATGGCCTGCTTGATGTACTGCTGATACCCCCGTTTGTCGGCTTGGGCGCGGGGGCTGTGCATCGCGGGTCCCTTGCGACGATTCAGCATGCGAAACTGAATCCCGGTGGCGTCAATGGCTTGGCCCATCAAACCACCCAACGCGTCGATTTCGCGGACGATTTGGCCTTTGGCTACGCCACCGATCGCCGGATTGCAACTCATTTGTCCGACGGTGTCGAGATTGCCGGTCAGCAAGGCCACACGCGCTCCCACGCGCGCGGCGGCAGCGGCCGCTTCGGTGCCAGCATGCCCGGCACCCACGACGATCACATCAAAAACATATTTATTCACAGTGGCTGGTAATCTCCAAAACTTCAGTCCGCGGAGGTCATCGCGGAACTAGGTGCCAAGCTGGCTAGCAAATCGTCGTCGCCGCCATCCCGCATATTTTACTTATGCAACACATTCGCCACGACCGATTCAACAGTTACGGCGTGGAAAGTCCTTATTGTAGTACGGCGCGATGCGTTTTAGGCAGGGACCACAGGGGAAGACTCGTCGTAGGATGACTAGCGTTGGCTCGGTCTTGAATTCACTCGAAATTTCTCAGTGACTGATGTCGTGATGCAAGCAAAGCGAAAAAGTGCGTTTCGGAAATTTCTGGCGGTGAGCTCCTGCGCGACAGTGTTGCAGTTTGGACTGCTCCCGCAGACTTGGTGTGGTGCGCAACAATTTGGGAACAGCGCGAATAGCTCGATGTCCGAAGAGACGCTCTATTTCCCACTGGCGCAATTTAAAATACCCTTCAATGTCGAGGCGGCTGGTATCCAGCCGAGCCAAGTGCAGTTATGGGTCTCCACGGACGAGGGGGCCAGTTGGCAACTACATGGTTCCGCTGCCACCAGTGGGCGGTCGTTCGACTTCCGGGCCGCGGCGGAAGGTTTATACCTGTTCTCGGTGAGAACGCTCGATGAAAACGGCCGAGCTTTCCCCAGTCCTCAACCTCCCCTGCGAGTTTTGATCGACACGACGAAACCGTATGTTGAATTGCGAGCCGACGTGAACGCCAGCGGGCAGATCGTGGCTGAAGTCCGCATCAGTGAAGCAAATTTAAAGCCCGATTCCGTGCGGCTGCGTTATCGCACGGATCAGGAAACAGAATGGAACGAAGTGCCCGTCGACAATCTGGTGGCTGCCGGCCAAGTCTACGAAGGCCAAGTCACACTGAACGTCAAACAATGCCGGGAGGTTGGTCTGGTCGTGACGGTAGCCGACGAAGCTGCCAATATCGGGGATGCTTCCTATCAGTACACTATGCCGCGTACCGCCTCTGTCAATCAGGATATGGTGCTGGCCAGCCAGCGCCAGGGGACGGGCGCACCTGGGGGTGCAAGTGGAAATCAAGCGTCCGTCGGCCCAGGCGGGATTAATGCAGCAAGCCAGGATGGAATAGCTACCCCTCGGCAGGGAAGCGGATTAGTTCCCACTCCCGGAGCCACCCTGTGGTCTACTGATCAAGTTTCGGGCAAGCCCGGTGATTCCCCTGCGCCGCAAGTCGCGTTGACTCAGCTTGCTCCACCTCAGGCCGGAACAGCCCAAAACGCCGGAGTAGCCCCGAATGCCGGAGTAGCCCCGAATGCCGGGACACAACCAACTGGTGGCTGGAACGTCAGTGGGCAGTTGGCCGGATCGGCGGGCGGACTCAGTTTGGAAGCGCCGCGCTCCCCGACAACGTCTAACGTCGAAGAGCTCCCTGTGCCGCCGTCAATCAATCAATCGAACGGCCCGCCGGCGGATCAGCGACCTGGGCCCAACAACCCGCATCCGGTCAGCCGAACTCCTACGAACGCAGAGTCCCAGCAACAGTTAGCATTCTCCAAAGATACTCCACCGCTGACGATGAGCGCGGAGCCAGCCCCCGACTCGTCACCCTTCGGGCAAGCTTTTCATTGCAATTCGCGAGCATTCAGTTTGGATTACTCGCTGAATGAAGTAGCCGGGAGCGCGCTGGCAGATGTGGAATTGTGGGGCACCGAAGATGGTGGCCGCATTTGGCAACGCTGGGGATCAGACCCAGATCGGCAAAGTCCCTTTGACGTGCAAGTTGCCAACGATGGCCTGTTTGGTTTTCGCATGGTTATCGTCAGCCAAAATGGAACCGTCAGCAATCGGCCGAAGGATGGCGACAGTGCGGACGCATGGATCAACGTCGACACGGCACAGCCCGCCGTAAAAATTACACGAGCTGTCTACGGAGAAGGGCACGAAGCAGGCTTATTAGTGCTCGACTATACCTGCAGCGACGCCAATTTGCATGACCGTCCGCTCACGCTCTCCTATAGTGAAACGCAAAATGGTCCTTGGCTGACGATCACGACAGGACTGAAAAACACCGGGATCTATCTGTGGAAGCCGCCGGCGAACTTACCGGAGCATGTCTTCATGCGGCTCGAGGCGGTAGACCGAGCTGGTAACGTCGGCACGCATAGATTGGATCTGCCAATTAACATCCAAGGACTGGCTCCACGCGGCCGCATTCAAGGCTTCAGGCCGATTAACAACCCATAGCAAGGCCTCCAGGAAGCCCGCCGTCCGTGGGCGATGCCGGCAGAGATTTGGCCTTGAACGTTGGGCGCTCACGCTAGACTTGGCCGTCGCGGAGATCGTTTTACCTGATGACCTAAAAATCGGCACGGCCAGTGCAAACCATATCCTCGGTGACTTTGAGCACGATTTAAAAGAAGAAATTTGGAATTGCTAGCGAATCTGAATTCTACGTTTGATTGATCCGATAGACGAGAAGTCGCGATTCTCCGCCCCCTCCAAAATCGCTCGCAACAGGAATTGAAATTGCAATCCTTACTTCCCTCCCAGCCGTTGACCCCTGAACCTCTAGACTCAGATGCGTTAGTTCAGCGACTCGATTCAGCCATACGCGGAAATCCGCACCTCGGGGGGCATCAAGTATTTTGCTTCGAAGAAGGTGGTACGGTTGTCCTGCAAGGGCGCGTTCGTTCGTACTTCCAAAAGCAAATGGCGCAAGAATCGTTGCGTAATTTGGAAGGGGTTGAGCGGATTGTCAACGACCTGCAAGTGGATTGGTTTGCTAGCTCGCCACGTCTGCAGTCCAGTCACTGACACTTATTTCCTAATCATTGCTAAATTCCCGTTTCGCAGTTTTTTGGACTGCTGCGACTTGTCGCAGCTTTCATTTTCAAGCGTGTGCAGCACCGGTGTGTATGCCAGTTTGTGGCATCTTCTCTGGCCAGGTTGGCACCCACTTTGGTAGGTTTCGAGTTGCTCGGGCCTTGGACATTGCGCGAACTTCTCTTAAGATTCGCTAGCACACTTTAAGGATGTCATTGGCGTCTTTAATCTTAAGTTTTCAACCTCGAGAGGAGATTTTGTTATGGCTCGTAAAGGCGTAATCACGTTTAAGGGAACCCCAATGACTCTGCTCGGCGACGAAGTTACCGCTGGGTCGCCAGCACCGGATTTCACCGTCCACTTCTTTGAAGGTGGACTGAAGACTATTTCCAACAAGGATTTGGCGGGCAAGGCCACGATTCTTTCGGTAGTCCCATCGCTGGATACCGGTGTTTGTCAGATCCAGACCAAGAAATTCAATCAGCAATTGGCCGCTCTAGGCGACTCGGTCAATGCGGTCACGATTAGCCGCGACCTACCATTTGCACAGAACCGTTTCTGTGGGGCCGAGGATGTTAAAAACATGAAAGTTGGCAGTGATTACCAGAGCGGCGCGTTTGGCGAGTCGTTTGGTGTGATGATCGATGAATTGAAACTGCTTGCCCGCAGCGTGTTTGTGCTCGACAAGGGTGGCAAAGTTGTTTACACCGAGATTGTCCCGGAAGTGACCCAAGAGCCAAATTACGACGCTGCGCTGGCGGCGCTCAAAACCCAAGTTTAGTTGCACTGCAAAAAGTTGGCCCAATCTTGAGGAATCGATTGACTCGACAGTTGACTTGGTCACAATCAGCTCTAGGTATAGGCTTAGCCTGTCTCTATGGCTGATCGTGAATCGGTGACACTGTTTTTTTGAGGGTTTGCAGGTGACGAATATCTACGTAGGGAATCTGTCGTTTCGCGCCACCGAAGGGGACCTCCGTAAGGCGTTTTCTCGTTTTGGCGTAGTTGCAGCGGTCGGCATTGTGATGGATAGTGAGACGGGGCGTTCCCGGGGTTTTGCATTTGTGGAGATGTCCGATCCAGCGGAAGCGAAGTTGGCCATTGATGGTTTGAACGATCAAGAAATCGCCGGTCGACGCGTTTCCGTCACTGAGGGACGTCCTCGGACCGAACGACCGAGTGGAGGTGGTGGCCGTCGCGGTTATGGTGACAACGGAGGGGGACGCGCTAACGAAGGTGGTGGTGGGGGCGCAGGTCGCAGTTACGGCGATAACAGTGGAGGCAGTCGCTACGGGCAAGGTGGTGGAGGCGGTCAGCGACGCGGTAACTCCTCGCGCGATCGGCACGACGATTGACTTCAAGGGTGCCGCCTTAACCAGAGCATACCCCTAGGCGTTGCCTGCAATTACTTTCAGGAGGTTTCGGTTCGCGCATTCGGCTTGCCGCAGTCGACTGTTAATCGCTAATGTCTGTGCTACAGTTAAGATAATTAGGGTGCTTCCCGCACGAAGTTCCATCCTGGAAGAAAACGGTATTTTTAATGAGCCATTCCGATTTTTGGCGGTCGCGCCATCTGCTGCATTGTTTGCTCACCTGCGGGCTGATTTTGTGCTGGGGGCAATCGTCCATCGCCCAGCAGTGGGCACGCGACATGTTCGCGGACATGGACCACGATTTTGGCATTGTGCCACGGGGCGCTAAAACAGAGTTCGAATTCAAATTCACCAATAAATATAAAGAAAATGTCCATGTGGCATCGGTTCGGACGAGTTGCCAGTGTACGTTGCCACGGGTAGGCAAAGGGGACTTAAAGACCTACGAAGTGGGATCGATTGTCGCCGAGTTCAATACGCGGGCGTTCATCGGCCCGCGGGCGGCGGTCGTCACTGTCGTCTTCGACCGTCCGTTTTACGCCGAAGTGCAGCTAAATGTGAAAGGCAACATTCGCTCGGATATCGTCCCCGAGCCAGGAGAGATTCAGTTCGGCGAAGTTGACCAAGGTGATGAAAAACTCACCAGTGCCAAAATTTCCTACGCTGGGACAGCCAACTGGGAGATCCAAGATGTTCGCAGCGCCAACAAATACTTGTCGGTGAAATTGGATGCCAAGACGCAGCGAGGCGGGCGCACCGAATACAATATGCAGGTCCGCCTCAAGGGGGACGCTCCCGCAGGGGAACTTACAGACGAAATCGTTTTAGTCACCAACGAAGCTCAATTCAACTTGGTAACTCTACCAGTTAGAGCCAACGTCATCCCACCACTTTCTATGCCAGCCTCAGTTGAGCTAGGAACAATTAAGACCGGCCAAGCGACCACCAATCGAGTCTTCATTAAAAGCAAGACCCCATTCAAGGTCGAAAGTGTTGAATGTGGAGATGATCGCTTTGTTTTTAACGCTCCGCAAGGCGAGAAAACAGCTCATTTCATTCCGTTCGAATTCAAGAGCGACGACAAAATCGGTTCCTTTCGTCAGAAAATAGTGGTGCACACCAATCTGACGGACCCCTCAAGCGCAGACACCACGATTACCGGTAACGTCAGCGAGTAGTCGCGGCCTTGCGTGGATGAAGCGGAGCACAACGAGGTAGTGCGATACAAGCCACTGCGCGGCGTCAGAGGCTGGTTTTGCCTAATTTCGGCCAGCTCAATTGACTCCAACCCCATTTGAGCAGTTCGCCGGACAACAGTTGCTCGGTCCACGTTTTGCGATCGATGGTAAAATTGGACCAGACTGCTTCGAGATACGGTTGGCTGGCACTGCTGAGCGTAGGAATAAGCCCGTTGCGTTCGATGGCGCGCAGCCCCTGCCAATAATGTTGCGTAATGTGCTGGTTGAACATGTCGCCGGCTATTTCTAGACCGACCATTGTGCCCTGCCCGACGGCTTGCATGTTGTGGAGGGCGACCATCGAAATGGTCGCCGACACATCCCACAGCGACGCATTCTGTTCCTTGGCCGCTAACTCCATTTGTCGCCACAACTGATCGATTTCGACACGCGGCAGCAATTTCGTGGGATCGATTTTTAAAACTGCGTTCTGCGCATCCTCAATGGTCTTCCGCAGGCCAACGATGGAAATGGGAGGTTGATCGAACATTCCCACCGCTTGTCCCGAAGCTGTTTCCAAAGCGGTAATCAAGTCCGCCGCACTATCGATCGTCGTCTGTTGATCGATGATTCCTTGCTCCTTTAAGCGACGGCTGAGTTGCTCTAAGTAGACCTTCGAACCGTAGGCCAGGTCGCAAAAGATCGCGAGCACTGTCAGTGGCGAGAGGTGAAAGGTGGCAAGGGCGGTCATGTCTAACAGATTGCCAACCGTTTTGCGGGCCAGCACAACCTCTTGCTGATGTCGGTCCGAGTTCGCAGTGAGCGATCTGCGGACACCGCCAAGATCGTTGACCACGACGTCCATCATCTGTTGCACGAAGATCGAATACGATTTCGAATTGCGAAAAGCGGCTGGTACGAGCCAATTGGCAGATTCGCGAACCAGTCCCCCGGCCAGGGCGCTGGCGCTGCGCAGCGTCCGCTCAGGTATGCTGGCGGAATAATTGAACATTCGCAACAAGACGATCATCGCTTCGCCAACAGTCGACTTTTCCATATCGATGGATTCGCTCAGCGGCTGAGCCACGGGCTGCTGCGTTGCCGCCGATATGTCTGGCAGCGCAGTCTGCCCGCTCGAATCCGCGTCTTTTGGCTGGTTTGACATCGAAAGTTTTCGGTAAATGGGCTTCGTCCTCAGCACCCATTACGGCCGGAGGCTCGATGAACTTTGGGCTCGATGAATCAGTGGTCGCGCCCTACAGTACGTACACAAAGCTGGCCTCAAGCGTGACACCTGTAGGCGCGATGTCCGAGGAATCTGTCGAAGCTTCGATTGTTTCCCTGGTCAAAAGCCCCAACACCCACAATCGCTGGCCCGCCTCCAACGAAGAATTGAGTAAGCCAGGTACCACCACTCGCAGCGGTGCGTTGCCTTCGATCGGCGGCGTCAGCGACAGTTCCCACGCGCCATGGCTGACAGTCGCCTGCGTCACCTCGCCGACGACCGACAGCCCCATTTCGTTGTCCTCTGGGTGATTTGCGATCCAGTATCGCGAGCCGGCTTGAATCAGTGACTGGACATCCCCCTGCTCCTTGATCGCGCGACCCACAGGCCTCAATTGATCATGCACGATTCGCAATACAGGACTGTTGGCGGGCTGTTCATCGATCTTGTTCGCGAGCTCAGACAAGTCTGCATACAGCTGCTGGGCTAACTTCTTTTTGGTCTCAAGCTGATCGGTGCCGAGCTTCCAAGCTTCCAAATCGGCAGTGACACGCTGGATAATGGCAAACACATTGGTCAGCTCTGCGTCATTCGCACTGGGCTCGCCTGCCAGCGCACTGGGCTCGCCTGCCAGTGCACTGGGTAGTTCTTGCTGAGAGCCAGCCGGAAATGCCGCGTTCGCAGAGGCCGCGTCCTCCATCGGTGGCTCCAGCCGGGAGCGATCGATCACTCCGGCTGATTTGAGAGTACCCAGTGAATCGCTGGGTGAATCGCCAAGTGAATCGCTGGCGGAGCCCTCTTGAGTGGCCAGTCCATGTGTCGACACGATCTCATCGAACTGGCGAAAGCCGCTTGCGCCCCGCTGCGGAGTTGTCTTCGGTTCGGTCCAGACGCGACGTTGCTCAGGTCGTTCGTTCTCATAAGGATGAAATCGGGTTGGCACAATCCACGGCACATACCTGGCTACGGTTGGCCCGAATTCCAGAGGATCTTTTCCTAGTACGTGCCAAATCAGCAGAGTCGCAATTGGAATGGCGGCCAAACCTCCGGAAGCCACGGACAAGATCGACCAAATCGGCGAGCGTGTCTTTTTCCGGGCACGAGCCTGGTCGGTTCCAATCGACTCGAATTTGGACCAATCCATTTTCTGCCGCACCGGACCAGCCGGAACTGTGGCCTGAGCTTCGTCGTGAATTTCCTCGACTTCTACCTCAGTCGCTGCTGGGGGATTCGTTTCCTCCAGTAATTCCAAATCCACTGGGTGCTCTAACGCCTCGATATCCTGATCAAAACGATCCTGATCGACATGAGCGAGCTCAGTAGCCATAGCGAGTTCAGTGGCCATAGCGGGCTCTGGGGGTGCTACTGCCCCGGGATCGTCGAGCACCTCCCACCCGTCCAAATCTTGGTCGAGGATCTCCCCAAGCAGAATCTGGTGACCGCAGTGCCGACAGCGCAGCACGGCTTGCAAGGAAACCTCTTCGGCCAACGCGGAAGCATAGTTGCAACTTGGACAAGTTAGGACTTGAATCACCGGCATACTCCTGAGCTCAACGGTATCGATACCACTTGAGTCTAAGCTAAGCCGTACACGGGTTCGAGCTTTTGGCGTAAATAGTTTATGAGCGGGGAGGCATCCAGAGGTTGTCCACAAGCCTGTTGTACTAATTGTCCGGCGTGGTAGCAGCGACCGAGCTGATGAATACGTGGCCCCAGCCACTCTCGCAGCGGCTCAAATTCCCCGCGGCGAAAGGCGGGGTTCAAGTCGCCCAGGTCGCGCTGGGCTGCTTCCATGAGTTGGGCCGCGTAGAGATTACCTAGCGTATACGTCGGGAAGTAGCCGATGAGTCCCGCGCTCCAGTGAATGTCCTGGAGAATCCCCTCTGCGTTGGTCGCTGGCCGGATCCCCAAGTAGCGAAAGTAGCGATCATTCCACGCCTGAGGGGCATCGGCAACCTGCAAGTTACCCGCGATCAATTCTTGTTCGACCTCAAAGCGTATGAGAATGTGCAAGTTATAAGTCACCTCATCCGCCTCGACACGAATGAACGACGGCTGAACACGGTTCGCATCACGGTAGACTTGGTCTAGGCTCACGTCATCCCAGGTCCCGCCCAGGTTCCCCTTTAGTTCGGGCAAACACCATTCCCAAAAAGACTCCCCACGGCCGACAAAGTTCTCCCACATTCGCGACTGCGATTCGTGAACTCCTAAACTTGCGGCCGAACCGGCGGGGAGACCGTACCAATCGTGTGGCAATCCTTGCTCGTAGAGTCCATGTCCCGCCTCGTGCAATGTGCCATAGAAGCCGCTCGGGAAATAGTCGAGCTGGAAACGGGTGAGGATGCGGCAGTCATCCGGTCCCAGTGTCGTACAAAACGGATGGCTGGTCTCATCCAGGCGTCCACGGTCAAAGCTGTAGCCAATGCGTTCCGCCACCCAGCGACTGGTATTACGCTGCAGATCGATCGGCACAGTGCGTCGCCAGGTTGATCCAGTGGGAGGCTTTGGAGCGGCGGATAGTTCTTGGACCAGTTGCACTAAAGCATCCCGCAGGCCGGCGAAGACTACGGTCAGCTGTTCGCTCCGCGCTCCTTCTTCGTACTGATCCAGCAAGGCATCATACAGCGAGCCTTCGTCACGTAGCAGTTCTGCTTCTTCACGCCGCAAGGCAAAGATTTTTTCCATGTGCGGCGCAAAATCGGTCCAGCTATCGGCAGCCCGCGCGACCTCCCACGCGCGCTGACCCAAGGCCGTCGCCTTCGCGGTCGCTTCCACCAACTCCACAGGCAACCGTACCTGACGCTGGTAATCCTTCCACAGCTTGAGAATGCTCGCGCCGATTGGGCTATGTGGCGATTCGGTCAGTGGGCTGTCGATTAACGATTGCAGCCGTTCGCCGAGATGTGGGTCAGTCCGGCGACGGTGAATCAAGCCGCTGAGCAGCGTGATCTGCTCGGCGCGATACCCCCCTGCCCTGCCAGGCAAATAAGTACGATCATCCCACTCCAGCAGCGCGACCGCCCCTTCCAATTTCGCAGTCTCGCCAACCTGCGCGCGAACTTCGGACCATGTCTGATTCGATTCCATCTTGATTCTCTTCCAAAAACTCGAAATTTCGGGTGTTGATAGCACGTACGGGTTTGACTTCGGTGGGCGCACATCCACTGTGCGCCGGGCCATTCTCCGGTTCTACTGCTACCATTGCGAGGGCACACTCGAACTATTTAAATTGCGATTTCAGCCAAACTTTCAGGCTGAGCGGTATCTTTTCATCCAGTTTTGAGTCGTTTCGCACGCTACAGCGATGGAATGAAGCCCAGTCCTTTGGCAAACGAACCATGATCCCTCCACTCCCGTTAGATATGCTGCCTCAGCCGGACGAATGGACGTGCGGGCCAACCTGCCTGCACGCGGTGTATCGTTATTTTGGTGAAAAAACCGAGCTGACCACCGTTATCGAACGCGTGCCCAAGCTCGACGATGGCGGGACGCTGGCCGTTTTGCTGGGTTGCGACGCCCTGAAGCATGGCTATGCCGCCCGCATCTATACGTACAACTTGACCGTTTTTGACCCCACCTGGTTTCAAGACGATGTGGATCTGCCGTCCATGCTCCTCGCCCAGGCCGACGCCAAAGATGACAATAAGCTGCGTTTGGCTACAGCCGGCTATCTGGAATTCCTGCGATTGGGGGGGCAAGTGAGAATGCGTGACTTGAGCACAGCCTTGATCCGCAAATACCTCTCGCGTAACATCCCCTTGCTCACCGGACTAAGTTCAACCTATCTCTATCAAGAGGCCCGCGAAGTCAATTCTCCTACTCAGGATAAATCCGACGTCGAAGGGGTTGCGCAAGGGCATTTCGTTGTGCTCCGCGGTTACGACAAGGACAGCAAACTAGTCCATGTCGCAGACCCGTACCAGAAGAATCCCTGGAGCCAAAATCTCGACTATCAAGTTTCTTTGGAACGTGTGGTCTGTGCCGTTTTGCTCGGCGTATTGACCTACGACGCCAACTTCTTGGTGATACATCCCAAGAACAACGCGCTCAATCCGCACTATGTCAACCCGGTCCCTCCCCAATAACTCTCCATGCAGGATGTGTTGCCGTGCCCGCAGTGGTCGTTGCAAATAGCCCGAAGGATTGGCCCTTTCAGATTCCCAACGTCGATGTAGTCGACGCCAAGAGTTATTTGACCAAGCCTGAATATAGTGAACTACGCAATGTTCGCGTTTTCAATCTGTGCCGTTCCTACCGTTATCAAACGCACGGTTATTATGTCTCGTTGCTGGCCGAAGCGCGTGGTCATCGACCGTTGCCACATGTCACCACGGTGCAGGATCTGAAAAGCCAGTCGGTGGTCAAGATCGTCGCCGCCGATCTCGACGAATTGATCCAAACCAGTCTCAAACGTATCGTCTCACCCGAATTCGAGCTCAGCATCTACTTCGGTCGCAATATGACCGAACGCTATCAACGGTTGGCGACAGCCTTGTTCAATCAGTTTCAAGCACCCATGCTGCGAGCCGTTTTCGTTCAACACGAAAACGAATGGTCGCTCAAGACCATTCAGGCGATTTCGGCCAGCGAGGTACCAGAAAAACATTGGCCGTTCGTCATTGAAATGGCGACAAAATATTTCGAGGGACAGGCTCCCAAGTCCAGCCGCAAAGCCAACTATCGCTTCGATCTCGCTATTCTTGTCAATGAAGAGGAAGCCGAACCACCGTCGGACCCCAAAGCCATCGAACGCTTTTCCAAGGCCGCCGCATCGCTGGGGATTCGACCGCAGATCATCGGCCGCGACGACTACGCGCGACTGGCTGAGTTCGACGCGCTGTTCATTCGCGAGACGACCTCGGTGAATCACCACACCTATCGCTTTGCGCAGCGGGCCGCCAGTGAGGGGCTCGTGGTGATGGACGACCCGCTGTCCATCGTCAAATGCAGCAACAAGGTGTACCTGGCTGAATTGATGGC
>JBBQRC010000048.1:0-13454 GCA_038215215.1 Pirellulales bacterium | reverse complement strand
AAATTGGTTAGCGAAGACGACGTCCGACGCTTTGAATCCCACAGTCTGTGAGTTGGCAAGATTATTGCCCAGCACGTCGATCTGGGTTTCGGCTGCGTTGAGTCCAGTGAGTGCCGTGCTCAGTGAGGAGGCTAATCCCATCGCAACCTATCCTTATTGATAGCGTCAACTGGTCGTATTCACAATTTTTCTGATATTGTTGATATCGACGATTGAGTCACCAATATGAACTTGTACTATCCGATTATTAGCATCTGAGCTGTCGGTTTTCACTGAAACGCTATCAACGATCCCTTCGATATCTTTTCCACCGGTATCCAATGCACTGATCTTCTTGCCAATCATCCCGCTCGCCATGGATAAGTCTTGACCATTCGCCAGCCCTGACAATGTATCGGTCAGCTTGGTGGTCGAGCCAATTTGGCGGATTTGGCTAATCTGCTGGAGCATCTGTGAGTTATCCATCGGATTCAATGGATCCTGGTTCTGAAGTTCCGTGATTAACAAACTCAGAAATTGATCCAGGTCCACGTCTGCCAAACCATTGCCCGAGCCTGTGGATTTGCTGGCCGGACTCGTTGTACCCACGCCAGGAATGGCAGTCATAACAAATTTCCCATCAAGATTTTTCTAAAGCGCAGTCGGTGATTGTTAGGCGTTGTGGGATGCGAAGTCAATATCTGCTCAGGCTTGTACGTCAATTCCACTTCGGGCAGACAGGCTCAACTGGGATGACGCCTGTGCGGGCGTGACATCCAGCAATCGCGCATTGCGCGAGGCCAAACGTCGGTAATCGATGTCCTGTCCGCCGGGTTGGTATCCGGACCCTCCGGACTGACTGAAGGGCGATTGACCACCGGTTTGCGCGAAACTGGCGTCCGAACCATTCCCTGCCACTTCAACTTGAAATTTCGCCACATCGTAACCCTGGTCCGCCAGGCGTTGCCGTAGCGCTGGCAAGTCTTGAAGAATGGCATCGCGAGCAGCAGTGGTTTCGGTCGTCAATTTGGCAGAAAGTGTTCGCCCCTCAATACGCACTTGCATATTGAGCGAGCCCAAATTCTGCGGATGCAAACGCAGGTTGATCAAACCTCCCGCAGAGGTGAGGCGGCTGAAGCTCCTCGAAACACGCTGAATCAGTCGAACCCGTTCCTGCTGTGTGAGCTCTGGCCGATTGGCTTGATCTTTGAACTCAGATCGCGTCGCTGTTGATATTTTGGAAGTGAATTCGCCACCTTCGCGGGCCAGCGAGCTGACATTGCCCGCCTTGCTCGAACCCGTACCGGACTCCGCAACAGTCGATGTGGCAGCGCTGCCAGTGGCACCTCCAGCAGCTTGCGTATTGGGTAGGACTGCGGCGGTTGCTGCGGCGATGGTCGTTGACGCAGTGGCCTGCGTAGTGACGTCAAGCGCCAACTCGTACGGCAATGGGGTCGCTGTCGCTAGCGTCGCCAAGCCTTCGCCTTGCAGGGCTTCAATAGGCGGCGGTTCGTGAGCCGACGACTCAATGGGATTGGAAGTTTGGTCCTGGCTGTCGACGGGGTTCACATCCCGCTCGAACCATTTTTCGCGACGACTCGTACGACTGGATTTGTCTTCCAATTCGGCCACGGGCTTGGCCGACGACTGCACTGCCGCGTCTTGCTCCTGTGCGATAGGCCGAGCATCTGGTTGGGCAACTGGTTCAGTCTCAGTGGCGGCTGCCGATTGAACCGAGGCTTCAGCCGCAGGTTGTGGCAGAACCAACGGCTGATTTGCATTATCCCTGCCAGCGCGGTCGGATCGCTTTTGATCAACTTTAACGGCCGAAGTCTGCGCTCGTTCGTCCACGAACTGCTGTGCCGCGCCGGACGACTCTGTCTCGATGGGCACAGGGCTCTGAGCGGCGGTTACCGGAGCGGGTGACACCTCTGCGCTCGCGTCAGGGATCGATTCTGCTTCGCTGACGGTCGCCGTCACAACTGCTTCAGCGACGGGCTGCGGCAGGTCACTCGAAAGCACCGCGTTCTCTGATTGGACGGCGGTCAACTCGGACGTCGCAGCAGGCTGGGTATTGAGCTGCACCGGAGCTAAGGCTGGCAGTGGAGTCGCCGCGGCACTCTCCGGCTCATCTTTTTGTTCTTCCCGCCGCGACTCGGCTTTGCGCCCCTTTGTATGGGTATTTTCAGCAGACGGGAGTGAATCGACCGCCGCTACCGTTGAGTCATCGCGCGTCGGTTGGGAAGGTGCGGGGAGTGGGATACCCAGCAGTTGCTCGAACAACTCACTGTTCACGCTGCTGCTGGCGCGATTGCCAAACAGACGCGTCAAGTGTTGACGTGTGCGTTCCGTCGATTGTGCAGATGCAGATACCGACCCGTCCATACACGCGTCCCCCCGGACAGTATGAGAATTGGTCACATTTCTTTCAGGCGATCCCAAGCGTCGTCCAGCCATCACCGCGCAAGCAGCTAACACTACGGTGCTGGTTGATTGCGTGCTTTATCGATCAGGTCGGCTTTCGCCTGACCCTTGCGGACGCCTTTGACAATTTCGTAAAGCTTTTCCGATTCTACGGGCTCTAGAAACTCTCCTAGTATCTTTTTCTGTTTATCTAGCGCCATTCCTTTAACAATTGCGACAACATCTTGTAATTGGTTGTCCTCGATCATTTTTAGGAGCAAATCCTTGGTCTGTTCGGGGGGCAAGGCCTCAAGGGTGCGTTGCACATCCTTGAGACTCTCGTCATTCATCCCCTTGGCGATATCATCCAGTTTGGAATAGAAGGCGTCTTTGCGAGTATCGAAATTGGTGATCTCCACTTTCAATTCCGCCTGCTTGGCTTCCAATTGCGCCAATGCTAGCTTGACGGAACGTTCGCGCATATCGAGATTCAAATTCTCGTGGGCGCGCTGATTCACCACATCATCGTAGGTGGGGACGGGAATTTCCTGCGCATCTTCCAGCATCTTCTGCAGGCGCTGACCGGTGATATCGATGCCGTTCATCAAGGCCACGACTTTGATCAGCGTCTCATTCGAGAGGTTGCCGCGAAAGGCGGAAAGACCAACAATGATGCCTTGAGCTAACACGGTCGCGACACAAAATGCTGCGAACAATCGGAGCAACCATTTCATGTTTGCCGGGTCCCGTAAAAAGATTGAAGGTTAACATTGGTCGATTAGGGTGACGTGTTATCCACGTTGGTACCACGTTTGGCTTGCTCGGAAGCGTCAAAATTGTTCCGTTCGGCTTCTCGGGTTTCGAGTACCGCTGCTGCCTGATTAGACCAATAGCGAAAGCTTGACCATTCATCCAGCCTATCTTGCGACTTTTGAGCCAAAACCGCGTTCCATTCCCCCTGTTGCTTTTCCTTCAACTTTTGCAATGAGTGCACCGCCTGCTCGCACTTGACTGTCCTGGCACGACGTCGCTGGCACTCCTGTTCAATAAGGGCTACCTGTTCCTGCAGGTGCGCTATTTGGCCATCGAGTTGCATTTGATAGCGATGGGCGTCGAGCATTTTTTGCGGATCAAAGACACCGGTCTGCGACACATTGCGTTGCGAGTTGACTTGACGACACTCGGTTTGCAAGACCGTGATTTGATCCAGTAGAACCTGCTTGGCTTGCAGGGCCAAGCTCAATTCATCCACGGCCTGATCGCGTTCACGCTCGCGCAAGCGCACGATGCTTTGCAACCGAAATCGAAAGGAATTGGCCATATTAGTACTTGGATTGCCCAGCGGAGGGTTGCCCAGCGGAGGGTGTTCCGCCGGCGGAGTAAAAGTGACGGGTTGGTTCTTGGATCAGCCACGGACATGATCCAGCGTGACGTTTTTTCTGCTTATGTCGGACGATTCATCGCCGCGCTCCCCACCCCAGCGGTGGCTGGCGCGGTCGCCACCGCAGCCAATTTCTTAAGCGCGTCGATGGTGCTTGGCCAGTCGACCACTTGCCGGCTGGATTGCGACAGAAACTCGTCTATCTGCGGCTTGAGGAGCAGTGCGCGGTCGATGGCGGGATTGGAGCCCCGTTGATAAGCGCCAATCGTGATCAAGTCTTCGTTCTCTTGGTACGTTGACATGAGTGAGCGAATTTGCGAAGCCGCCTGCAGCAGTTCTGGACTGATGAGATGGCTTTGCAAGCGACTAAGACTCGACAGAATATCGATGGCGGGATAGCGGCCGCGATGAGCAATCTTCCTGGACAAGACGAAGTGCCCATCGAGCAGACCACGGAGTGCATCGCTAATCGGTTCGTTGTTGTCGTCACCTTCCACCAGCACTGTGTAGATGCCGGTGATGCTCCCTTGGGTAGTGACCCCCGATCTCTCGACAAGCCGCGGCAGCATCGAAAAGACGCTGGGTGGATAGCCACGTGTGGTAGGGGCTTCACCTGCGGCCAGTCCGATCTCGCGCTGTGCCATGGCAAACCGCGTGACGGAGTCCATCATGAGCAGAACGTTTTTGCCGCAATTGCGGTAGTATTCTGCGATCGCCGTCGTTGTTAACGCCGCTTGGACACGGCGCAGTGCCGGTTGATCGCTGGTGGCGACAACCGTGATGCATTTTTTGCGTGTTTCCGGACCCAGTTCGCGTTGCAAATACTCTTGAACTTCGCGACCTCGCTCGCCGACCAGCCCAATCACGACGATGTCCGCATTGGTGCCGCGCGCCATCATGCCCAGCATCGTACTTTTACCCACGCCAGAGCCAGCGAAAATCCCGATCCGCTGGCCGCGTCCAAGAGTGAGTAAACTATCGATGGCACGGACGCCGGTCGACAAGATATCCTTAATGGGAGGTCGTTGCATGGCGTTGACGGGATCGCAGTCGAGCGGCACCTTGGCTTCGGCCACCGGCGGAGGTAGGTCGTCAATGGGTCGGCCTGCTGCATCAATGACTCGGCCGATCAGCCCCGCCCCAACTCCGATGCAAGCCATTGTTTGACGTAAACTGACAGGGTCGCCAGGTGAAATTCCATCAGCACCATCGAGCACGGCGAGCAGCGTCTTGTTCCCCTCGAAGCCGATCACTTCCGCCGCGATGCCTTTGCGACCGCGACAGCGAATTTCGCACACGGCCCCCATCGGGACTGGTAACGCGATAGCTTCAATCGCGTTGCGTCCCACCGACCAGATCGTCCCCTCAATGCGACTGGGCAAAGCGCGCTGCAGCGTGTGCACCATCTGCTGAGCATTCGGGAGCGTCGGGAAGGGGGCGAGTTTTGGGGCCATTGAGGTTCTGCGTCTACAAGCGTTTGCGAGTGCCAAGTGGGAAAGACTGATATGCGAGGATGATTATTGAAGTTGCTCTACGAGCCGCTGAAGTTGCGCCTCCAGTTGCTGATCGATCGAGCCGTGCATGGAGCGTACGATACAGCCTCCCAGGCTGATTTCCGGGTCCGGCAATACTTCGATCTGGGCGGCTTGCGGAATCAAGCGGGCCAAGTTTTGCAAGAAGCGCCCAGCTACCGCAAAATCGTCGGGATGAACTAAGACGCGCAAGTCACGGGCGTCGCGCATGGCCACGATGGCTTCCTCTAACCACACACGCAATGATTCTTCGCTGTCTTGCATCGAGCGACGAACGACTTTCTCCGCCATCCGAGAGGCCAGTTCTACCGTCATGTTGCGCCAATTCGTCAACCAGTTAGCGGTTTCTTCCGACAACTTCGTCACGGTCGCTTCGCAGGCACCAATGGCTGACTTGCACCGATGATCGCTCATCTGCTGGGAGCGTTCTTCGACGCGACGTTCGAATTCCGACTGTCCGCTAGCGAGTCCCATTTGGTGAGCCTGCTGGCGGATATCATCTGCCTGCTGATGCGCTTGCGCGATGAGTGCGGCCGCCTGTTGCTGAATTTGCGCGAGGTAATCGCGTGCCCGCTGTTGAACATCCTCGACGTTAAACGCTACCGGCTGGCTCGTTTCACTTGCTTGCGCGACGCGGTCGCCTTTTAGAATCGTGGCCATGTTTTTCCTAAGCAGCGCGAACTGTGGTCGTTCGATTTTGGCTCGATGAAAACAGCTTGACCTTCAACTCTACGATTTGCCGCTGCGCGTCATCAATGTCTCGCAATTTGAGTTGACCAATTTCACTCAAACGACTCGCCAAGATCTTGGCATCCGATTTCGTTAACATCAGGTAAAATCGCTTCATGAACGCGGGGCTGGCGCCGGCGAGTGCCAGCAGGACCGTTTGCGATTCCGCCTGGGTCAAGACCTGTGCAAGTTGGTGTGGGGAAAGCTGCAGAATACGTTCAAAATCGAGTTGCAAGAGCGAGCGATCGACGTGGTGGGGCGTCGCAGCGGCCGCTAGACCTGGAAACAGGAGAATATGTGAATTTTCGGTCGCTTCCATGGCTGACTCGGACGCTGGGATGGCAGCAGCTGTCGTCGGCGCAGCTGGATTCGCGGTCGCTGCGTCGGCCGTGGTGATCACGGAGCCGAAGACTGTGCTATTTAAATTAGGTTCTGTATTCATTCGAGTCTGCGGGGGACTAGAGCTAGCAGCATTATCATGCGTCGGCGGGCTCTGGGGGGACGTGCCGGTCGTCGAGGGCCGCAGCGCTGCCTCGATATTGGGTATCATTGATGCGTTATGAGTCTCGCGCAGCATCTGCAGCCACGTTTGCTGTAAATGGGCTGGGGCAACTGCGATCAAGGAGGAGATGCGGCGACCGTTCTGGGCTTCGCTGTTGACCTGGTGCTCGTAATCCTTCAATCGTTCGGCCAAATGTTCGTCGATCGCTTGCATAGCCTCCGTGTCGATGTCCTGCAGGTGCACCATGCGCTGAAGCACATCTGAGTGCAGGGCAACAGGTAGTTGCTGCAGCAGGGACACCCCCATCTCGGGCGCGAGTTGACTGATCACAACGGCGATCACGGTGGGGCGCTCGCCCGCCAATAACTGCGACAAGCCTCGCGTATCCATCCTTTTCCAAGTGATCGTTACATCCGTTGGCTCGTCGTCGGCGCTCAAGGTAGGCTGACTTGGTCCTGCTGATTGATGAGGCCAACCTTGATCATAACCGCGAGGAGCCGTTTTATCGTATGCGTGAACCGCTGAGCTAACCTGGGGGGCTGACGCATTTGCAAGCCTCGGCTCGAGGTGAAGTGGACCACTTGCGGTCGTCATTGGCGATCGTTCATCGATGCGTGGCGCTGCCGAGCCTCGCTGAGCTGAGGCCTGGGTAGGCGGTGCCGATCTCACGTGACGCGCGGCCGTGGATTGAAATTCGGCCACGATGCGCTGCCGCTCGGCCGGATCGATGGGCCCAATTGTCTGCAGGATGCCGCGGACTTCTTTGGCCATGTCGGTGGGTAACTGAAGTAGCAATTGTCGAGCGGTGGTGGCATCCACGCTGGCGATGAGGACGGCAATACGCCTTAGTTTGTTGGGGGATTCCACAGCGGGCATAGCTAGCAACATCCAGAGGAGGATCGCAACGGAAACTCAGTTTTTACCTTTAGCTATTAACTGGGGAGCTTGTCGAGGTCGATCCGCCGAAACTTTTGCAATTCTGTTGGAGACGTGCAAAAAATGCACCTGTTTGAAATTCGAGTTTGGCACACTGCTTGCAAATGGTAAGTCCCCAGCTATCGCTGATGCTGTCAGATTGACAGCGAATGACAGCAGGTGTTACGTGGTCTTTGATTTAGCAAAGGGGAATGACACTATGGCACGAAACGAATTGGCTGGACGAGGAGCCTTTGATGAGTTATCCACGGATGTAGAGCGTATGTTTGATTCATTATTGGGACGGACGGTTGGCACGATGTTACGCAACGGCAGTAACGAGAAATACCTGCCTACCTTGGATATTGCGGAATCGGCTGATGGCTTCGACGTTGCGGTGGATTTGCCAGGGGTGAAGCCTGAAGATGTTAAGGTGGAAATGCATGACGGCACGCTGGTGGTATCGGGCAAGCGTGAGACGCTGCGAGACCAGAAAGAGAAGAATTTCCATCGCATCGAACGTGCTTCCGGCAGCTTCATCCGCTCGATCGCACTACCGACCGAAGTGAACATCGAAAAAATTGACGCCGCCTGCGATCATGGCGTGCTGCACATTAAATTGCCAAAGGCAATGAAGCAGCAGCCCAAAAAAATCGCCATTCGCAGTGGCAGCTAGAATCGCCACAACAAGCGGCACGATGAGGCTGCCCCCTTCTATCGCGGCCCCCGACTCGTCGCAAATTTGTTGCTCTGCCAGCCTTGGCGTCCTGACTGCTGTCGTGACGCCAAGCTACTGGCCAAGCTACTGTCTGTGCGTTTAATTGCCTCGCGCCCCAGCTCGCCCGCTCTCGCTACTGCTAGCGCGCTTCGCTATCATCAGCCGCATAGGTAGATGATCGGACTTGAAATTCAGTTCCAGGAGCAACGATGGCAGACTTTGGTAAGCGCCGCGAGCAGGTAACGCGGCTGGTGAACAAGGCCTCGGCCCATGGCATTCTGGTAACCAACTGCAAAAATGTGAGTTACCTGACGGGATTCACCGGCGACGACAGTTACTTGCTGCTGACCCGCAGCGACTGCTGGTTGATCAGTGACCCGCGTTACGAGGAGCAAATTTCTCAAGAATGTCCCGACCTGAAGACCTTCATCCGCCAGCCATCCGAGTTGTTGGCAGTGGCGACGGTCGAAGAAATTCGCAAAGCGAAAATTCCCTCGTTGCTGGTGGAGGGAGATGCGTTGACCGCCAGCGCTTTCGAAGAATTGAATGGTCAATTGGAGACGGTCTCACTGGGGCTGAGTCGTGGGCTGGTCGAGTCGCTGCGAACCATTAAGGATGAGCACGAGATACGCATCTTGCGGCGGGCCATCACCATTGCCGAGCGGGTGTTCCTGAGCGTCCGCCAGCAGTTGCGAAGCAGCCAAACAGAGCTGGATGTGGCCAACGAGATTGATCGCCAAATACGCAGCCTAGGGGGCGAAGGCTGTAGTTTCAAACCCATTGTGGCTGTGGGCGAAAGGGCCGCGTTACCCCATGCGCGACCAACTCGACGCACCATCGGCTCCGCTCCGTTTGTACTGATCGATTGGGGCGCTATCGACCGCATGTATTGCAGCGATCTCACCCGCGTGCTGATCACCGCAGCGATAGAGCCAAAGTTTGCCGAAGTTTATAACACAGTTCTCGCCGCCCAAACGGCGGCTATCGAGAATCTGAGGCCGGGGGTTATGGTCAGCGCGGTCGATGCGGCGGCCCGGGCAGCAGTCGAACAGGCAGGCATGGGCCCTCGTTTCAACCACGGTCTGGGGCATGGGATTGGCCTAGATATTCACGAAGCTCCGCGATTGGGAAAAAATCATGATCGTCCGCTCGAACCCGGCATGGTAGTAACCGTCGAGCCTGGGGTATACTTTCCGGGCTGGGGTGGCGTCCGTATCGAGGACGACGTGTTAATCACCCGAGATGGGCATGAAGTTCTCAGCAGCCTGCCGCGGTCCCTGGAAGACAACTTCGTCGAGTTGCTCGATGCGACAGATTAGATGCGACAGATTAGATGCAAATAGCGTCATTGCCAACTTGGCTCATCGGGTCAAGCACATGATGCTTGAGGTGAAGGACCAGCGAAGCAAAAGATTCAGCGAAGCAAAAGATTCAGCAAAGCAGAACAAGTAGCGAAGCAATAGGATAAACATGTCCCAAGGTAACTCCAATAAAGATGATGTCTTTAGTATCGAGCGCATTCGAAACTTGATCGACTTGATGAAGGAGTACGATCTCAGCGAAGTTGACTTAAAGCAGGACGAGCAGCAGATTCGATTGGTTCGCGGTGCAAAACAGCTTATCGCTGCACCGGTAGCGCACCTTGCGCCGCCCATTGCCGCGGCCACGCCTGCAGCAGCACCAGCAGCGGCTGTCGATGGACCGCATATCAAGATCATCAAGTCGCCGATGGTGGGCACGTTCTATAGTCGCGCCAATCCGAAATCCGATGACTTCGTCAAACTGGGTGCTGCGGTCTCGGCGGACTCGGTCGTGTGCATTATCGAAGCCATGAAGGTGTTCAATGAAATCCCCGCTGAAACCAGCGGTAAGATCGTTGAAATCCTCGTCAAAAATGAAGAAGCGGTTGACTTCGACCGTCCCCTTTTCAAGGTAGATACCCGCGGGTAACCTCAGCCAGCATGTACAACCGAATTCTAATTGCCAACCGCGGTGAAATTGCCCTGCGAGTCATTCGAGCTTGCAAGGAAATGGGAATATCGACCGTGGCCGTCTACAGCCAAGCCGATCGCGATTCGGCTCACGTTCGCTATGCCGACCAAGCGATTTGCATTGGCACCGCCAAATCGATCGACAGCTACTTGCGGATCGATCGCATCATTAGTGCCGCGGAGATCAGTGGTGCCGAAGCGATCCACCCCGGCTACGGCTTCTTCGCTGAAAACGCCCACTTTAACGAAGTTGTGCGAAGTGGCCAATTTGATTTCATCGGTCCGACTCCCGAGGCCATGGAAAAACTGGGGGATAAGAATAGTGCCCGCGCTGTTGCGATTGCAGCCCAGGTGCCCGTCGTGCCCGGCAGCGATGGCCTGCTCACCGATGACGAACACGCGGTGCGAACCGCTCGCGAAATTGGCTACCCGGTGCTCATCAAAGCCACAGCCGGTGGCGGCGGAAAAGGCATGCGTGTGGCCGTGAGCGAGCAAGTATTGCGAACCGCCTTGCAACAAGCTCAGACGGAAGCCCAAGCCGCTTTTGGTAACGCCGGCGTTTATCTCGAAAAATTCATCGACCGACCACGCCATATTGAAGTGCAGATGATCGCCGACCAGCACGGCACGGCCTGCCACCTTTATGAACGAGATTGTTCCGTCCAGCGCCGCCACCAAAAATTGATTGAAGAAAGTCCCTCGCCGCTGTTGCCGCCTGATACCAGGCTGGCCATCTGCGCAGCCGCCAAGCGTTTGATCTCGGAAGTTGGTTATCACAATGCAGGCACCGTCGAGTTCATTGTGGACCAGCACAACAAGTTCTATTTCATCGAGGTCAATGCGCGGATCCAAGTTGAACATCCTGTTACCGAAATGGTCACCGGTATCGACCTGATCAAGACGCAGATCCGGGTCGCGGCAGGCGAGCCGCTCCCGTTCAAGCAAGAAGATATCAAGATTCGCGGAGCCGCGATTGAATGCCGTATCAACGCGGAAGATCCAACGCGAAATTTCCAACCCTGCCCCGGACTGATCAAGAGTCTCTTTGTGCCCGGTGGTTTCGGTGTCCGCTTCGATTCCCATGCCCAAGCTGGCTACGTAGTTCCACCACATTACGATTCCATGATCGGTAAATTGATAGTCCATCAGGAGACGCGTGAAGAGGCGATTCACTGCATGCTCAGATGCCTAGAGGAGCTGCACGTCGAGGGCATATCCACCACGGCTGCTTTTCAAATGCGCGTGTTACGCGATCCAGCCTTCATCGCAGGAACCGTGGATACCAAATGGGTCGAGCGCGAATTATTAGCTAATTAGCGACTCAGCCATCACCGCCTTTCACCAGAATTGCCAACTCGAGAGAAATATGACAGACCAACTCAAAAAAGTCGCCATGTTGTTTGCGGGTGGACCAGCCCCTGGCGCCAATGCGGTGATTGGTACTGCCGCCTTTGCCTTCCTCAAAGCGGGGATTGAGGTCATTGGCATCAAGCACGGTTACTCTAATCTCATCGATTACGACGCCGCATCGCCCCTGCTTGAGGGACCACATTACATCAATATCACCCACAACGATCTCTCGCACCGCCGCACTTCGCAGGGGATCATGATTGGTACCGCGCGCACCAATCCCGGGAAAAGTGTCTCTTCACCCGCTCACTTGAAAGATCCAGAGCGCAGCGCTCCTCTAAAACGCGTTTACGATGGCTTATGTTCGCTGGGTGTCGATGCGCTTATCTCCATCGGTGGCGATGATACGCTCAAGACTGCCAACAAGATGAAGTTGTATCAGGACGCGTTACCGGCCAGTGCTAAGAAGTTTCCGGTTGTGCACCTGCCCAAGACCATCGACAACGATTACATGGGAATCGACTTCACGTTCGGTTACTTTACGGCCGCTGAGTTCCTAGCGACGGAAATGCGGAATCTGAATTATGATGCCGCCGCTGGGCAGGCTTACTTTCTGTGCGAAGCCATGGGGCGAAGCGCAGGCTGGCTAGCCTACGGGGCTGCTATCGCGGGCGAAGCTTCGATGGTGCTAAGCGTCGAAGATATCATCGGTGTTTACCGCGGCGAGGAAACGGTTACGGATTCTAACGGTAAGACCCTGACCCGCACCATCATGAACGTCGACAAAATCGTCGATCGTATCGTCAGATTGATGATTGCTCGTGAAAAACAAGGTCGGAATTATGGCGTGGTTGTGGTCGCTGAGGGGATGGCCGAATATTTGCCGTACAGCTATCTCGAAGGCATTCCACGCGATGACCACGGGCATATCTCGATTGCCAATGTCAATCTAAGCAAGATGCTGGCCAAAATCATCGGTGATGTCTACAAGCAGCAAAGCGGCAAGTCGCGCAAAGTAACCGGTCTACAACTGGGCTATGAATCACGCTGTGCCATACCACACGCGTTCGACATCATGCTAGGCTCGCAGATTGGCGTCGGTGCTTATCGCGCCCTGGTCGAGAAAAAGCTTAACGGTGTGATGGTCTCCGTCAGTGGACAGCTCAACCTGAACTACGTTCCATTTGAAGAGTTGGTGGACCCCGACACCCTGGTCACCAAAGTGCGATTTATCGATATTGGAAGCGATTTCCACCGCTTAGCTCGATTCGTTGAAACGTATGTCGACGACTAATCCGCTCTTGGTAGTTGGCCACCAAAAATGACCAGGCTTGCCTCCGCGTCACGGGACGAAAGTGGATACAACTTTGCCATGTTCCGACAACTCAGCCGACACTGGGGTACTGCCAAGGGGCGCGGTACTCCCGTTTCAGCAATGCATTGGCTGCCGGGTCGTCGATGATCAACTCCCGCGCAGCATCCCAGCGCACACTGCGTCCTACTTTTAACGACAGCATCCCCAGCAGCGCGAGCGTGGTTGCTTGATGCCCTAGCTCAATATCCGCCGTGGGCTTACTTCCGGATTCAATCGCCTTTAGGAAATCAGCCCACAGCAATTGCATATTGTGGCCATCGGGTTCTTGCAACTGTGAGTCTTCATGCACTACGGGCTTTTTAGAATCTTCAGGATAGAAAGTCCAACCGTCCCGCCATCCCATATGGAATGTCCCCTTGGTGCCGTAGAAATAGCAGCCAACCGTCGACTTTTCCGGCCCCGCACCACCAAACTGTCGATGTTCCCAAGTGGCCGTAAATTTTTCGAACTCGAAGGTCGCGATTTGACTATCTGGTGCATCTCCAGTCTGCTCCGTTTCATTCGACACCGGGGCTCCACGTACCGGACGTCCGCCACATGAGTAAATGGTGTGCGGGTTTTGCTGCCCACTCCACCACA
>JBBQRC010000047.1:0-13539 GCA_038215215.1 Pirellulales bacterium | reverse complement strand
CCTAGTGGCGCAAACTCAACTGTTACCGGGGTCTCACGACACCCGGCAGAGGCTGTGCCGAGCCTCCGGCCCTATTCCCCCGACGTGATTTAGTTTCAGTTTAACGAATTGCCTAGGGCAGTTCACAGAGCGGAGAGAAACTGCACAGTGGGTATCGCCAACTGTGAGAATTTTCGAAGGCGCTGTATTGGCACTATCCCCATTTCGTCCAACTCGATTGACCAGCCACAGCGTGGCGGCATAAGGTTAGCCCCGGGTAAGCGGTGCGAGCCTCCGGGCGAGCATCGCGCCACCCGGGGTGCTCGAAGTGAAGGCATGATCGGTGAGCGTTTATGCTGCCATTTAACTGGTCACTGTTCGAACCGCAACATTTGTTAAAGCAACGGTTGTTCGAAGTCGTCGTTATTCGCGGGATGTATTTCAGTGGGCTCGTGCCCGGTGTTGAGCCGATCGTATCGAGTCAGCATTCGTGTATCGGCCCGCCAGGCCTATGGACTCTCGATGTCACCCCTTAACCGCCGTCTCAATTGCAGCAACGTCGATTTTTTTCATCGTCATCATCGCATCGAATGCGCATTTCGCGGCCGCGCGATCCGTACCGGAAAACGCTTTCGTCAGGGCAGTTGGCGTAATCTGCCAGTTCACGCACCACTTGTCCTTGCACCAGCCAAACTGGCTTTCCTCAACGCCGTTTTCGACGATTGCGTTCCAGAAATGGTCAGTCCCTGATTGGCCATCGGTTACTAGCATTGAAGCTCCGTACCGCAAGCTGAACATGCGAATCATTTTCCACAGTTTTGTAAGCGGATCAGTTTTGATGGGGGACGCTTGATCACAGATCAGCCAAGTTATCGATCTGCCGACTTCATATGAAGTTGAATTGAAATGTTCGCTGTTTCCCGCGCTGATCGCCAAGATGCCCTGCGGGAAAAGCAAAGCGGCGACGAGTCGCCGCACTCCAAAGTCAGTCGCCTGAACCACTAACGACTTAACCACGCGGCCTTCACTCCCGAAATCTGTGTTTTTTCCCGGTTAAAACTTGCACGTCGATGTCAAAAGTTGTTCGGCGTTGAAGAGAGTATTCGCCGCCGATTGCCTGGAATCCTGGAAAATATGGCCATTTGTTTCCGAAATCAATTTGGCATGTAATTTGCAATTTGATGAGGCAACTGTGGCTGGTCGGATCCTTACTTCTCAATTTGAGTCAGGCAAAAACATGTTAGCGATCGAAACCTTTATACAGAATTCCATGTCATCGGTTAACGGTAAAGTATGTTCGCTCGCACGTTTGATTGCATTCGCGTCCATCGCAACTTCATTCGACATTGATGCGGCGCAGGCAGGTAGCGCAGATGCCGGTCCTGCGGGGCCGGTTATTTCCGAACCCGCTTTGCTGGAAGATGAGAATCAAGCCAAGCATGTCGAATACTGGCGCAAACACGGTGATTGACTAAACCGCCATTGCAAGTAACCAGCCTGGATTGACTGGGCAATCTAAGATCTACCTGCGCAACGGCGACTCAGGGAACGACGATTACTTCCTCGTCCGCCACGTAGCTGGAGACCGGCGCACAGGAGCACACTAGGTTGCGATCACCGTAAACATTGTCGACGCGACCAACCGGTGGCCAATACTTGACGCGGTAATCGACGGCGGGGTCGGGACAGGCTGCTTCCTTCCGTGAGTAAGCCCAACTTGACGAATCGCCCAACACGGCGTCGATAGTGTGCGGGGCATTGTGCAGTGGATTATCATCCGCGGGCCACACGCCCGTGCGAACTTTTTCATACTCCTGGTAAATCAGATTCATAGCGCGGCAAAAGCGATCGATCTCATAAAGCGATTCACTCTCCGTGGGTTCGATCATTAATGTTCCGGCTACAGGAAACGACATCGTCGGAGCGTGAAATCCGTAATCAATCAACCGCTTGGCGATATCGTCCACCGTTACGTGCCCCTCGTCGCTCATCGGCCGCGTATCAATAATGCACTCATGAGCCACCAGGCCGCGATTGCCGGTATAGAGAATCGGGAAATTAGTTTTGAGTTGATCCGCAATGTAGTTGGCATTCAAAATCGCCACCTGAGTCGCTCGACGCAGACCAGCCGGTCCCATCATGCGAATGTACATCCACGAGATCGGCAAAATGCTCCCGCTGCCGAACGGGGCGGAACTGACAATCGGCCCGCGACGATCTGCTTGACGACCATCGCGCGGCAGGAAAGCAGCCAGATGGGCACGCACGCCGACAGGACCAACACCCGGTCCACCGCCACCGTGCGGAATGCAGAACGTTTTGTGCAAGTTCAAGTGCGACACGTCTCCACCGAACTTACCCGGTTTGGCCACCCCCACCAGCGCATTAAGATTTGCACCGTCGATGTAGACTTGACCGCCGGCCGCGTGGACCTTCTCGCAGACACTGGTCACACAGGCTTCGAAGACGCCATGCGTGGACGGGTAGGTGATCATGATCGCTGCCACACGCCCAGGATAGGCGGCGATTTTGGAATCTAAGTCCGCCAAGTCGACATTGCCCGCTTCATCGCATTTCACGACGACAACTTGCATGTTGGCCATGTGAGCGCTGGCGGGATTGGTGCCATGTGCACTACTGGGAATCAAGCACACATTGCGTTGTAGATCACCTCGCGATTCGTGAAACTGCTTAATTGCCAGCAAGCCCGCATACTCCCCTTGCGAACCGGCGTTTGGTTGCAGCGAGATGGCATCGTAGCCTGTGACGGCGCACAGCATCGCTTCCAGTTGCTCGATCATCTCGCGATAGCCTTGCCATTGATCGGCCGGCGCGAAGGGATGGATCTGACTGAACTCGGGCCACGTCACCGGTGTCATTTCGCTGGCGGCATTCAACTTCATGGTGCAAGACCCGAGCGGAATCATGGCGCGATCGAGCGCAATATCCATTTCGGATAAGCGTCGTAGATAACGCATCATCTCGGTTTCGCTACGATACTGGTGGAACACCGGTTGCGACAGATAGTTGTCACTGCGCAGCGCATCGCCAGCGAGAGTCGTCTCCCCGCGTGCGTCAACCGATTCTCCGCCAAACAGCTTTACCAAGTTCAACAGATCTGCTTCCGTGGTGGTTTCATCCAGGGCTATGGCAATTTGAGTTTCGCTGAACGGACGCAGGTTGTACCCCGCTTCAACGGCAGCCTTTAAGATGTCCGCAGTTTGGTCACCCGTGTGAATCGTCAGCGTATCGAAGACGCATTCTGAAGCCACAGAAAATCCCAGTTGCTTGAACGAACGCAGCAACCGCATCGTCAGACCGTGCACTCGACCGGCAATGGCCCGCAAACCCTCCGGACCGTGATAACAGGCGTAGAGCGTGGCCATGATCGCCAAGAGGGCTTGCGCGGTGCAGATGTTGGAGGTCGCTTTTTCACGGCGAATATGCTGTTCACGTGTTTGCAATGCCAAACGAAACGCGGGATTGCCGTGCGCATCGACCGATTGACCAACCAAACGACCTGGTAACGTCCGCTTGAAAGCGTCTTTGGTCGCGAGAAAGGCGGCATGCGGGCCACCAAAACCAAACGGGACTCCAAATCGCTGTGAATTCCCGACCACTACATCTGCCCCTAAATCCCCCGGTGACCGGAGCATGGTGAGCGCGAGTAGGTCCGTGGCCATGACCACCATCGCTTGGTGAGCGTGAGCAGCCCCAATCAAGTCGCCGAAATCACCAATCGAACCGTCGGTGGCTGGATACTGCACCAGCACCGCAAAAACGCTAGACCAATCGGACACCGACTCTCGCTGATCGAACTTGACCACTTCGATCCCCAGTGGCTCAGCCCGCGTCTCAATCAGTTCGATCGTCTGCGGATGACACAGAGTCGATACTAAGAAGCGGTTGGCGGCGGTCTTGGAAACGCGTTGGCATAAGGTCATCGCTTCGGCCGCTGCAGTCCCTTCGTCGAGCAGCGAGGCCCCCGAGATATCCATGCCGGTCAGTTCGCAGACCAGCGTTTGAAAATAGAACAGAACTTCCAGCCGCCCCTGCGATATTTCTGGCTGGTAGGGAGTATAAGCCGTATACCAAGCAGGATTTTCCAGCACGTTTCGCTGAATAACTTTTGGTGTGTGAGTACCGTAATAACCCTGACCAATCAGACTTCGCAAGACCCGGTTCTTGCCTGCTAACTGCTTGAGCTCAGCCAAGGCTTCCTCTTCGGTTACTCCTGGCAACAAATCCATCGGCGTGTCGCTAGCAATGTTGCCAGGTACGACGTGTTGGGTTAGATCGTCCAACGATGAATAGCCAAGTCGCTGCAGCATGGCTTGGATTTCATGCTCACGGGGGCCAATGTGACGCGACACAAATGGCGATAATTTTTCAGCCTGAGCCTGGGACATAGGTTACCTGGACTTTCAAAGAGCAAACGAAGTCGTACTCGAGAATTGGGTACTTTAAACGAACCCAAAACTCGACCTAGTTTGCCCCTCTGTCCTGTTACCTGAGAGATCTCGGCTGTGCGCCTTTCCCCTTCGGTGGATTCCGTGTCGACCTATTCGGTCGCCGAATCGCTCTCCAGAGGCGATTGTGGTAGCAGCGGTTCTTTGTGCCTGAGCGGTTCAGGGCCTCTTTGCGCCTTCGGCGTTTCGATTCATTCCTCGGAACAAATCAAAATCTCTCCCACTGCGTAGCATCGCAGGTAAAGTATATTCGCCAGTCGAGCCTTGGTCCAACCTAGTTGAACGCTAATCGCGTAAATCGATTTTACAGCAGCCGAAATCGAGCGACTTGACTAGCGACCGGCGCATCAGAAACTCCTCGTTCAACCGATAATAGCTGAACTTGCCATCCTTTTCTGTCATGACCAGGTGGGCGTGGAAGAGCACACGCAGGTGATGGGAGACGTTGGCCAATTCCATTTCTAACAGTTCGGCCAAGTCGGACACGGTAAGTGGTCCGGACTGTAACGCTTTGACAATCTGCAGGCGAATTGGATCCCCCAAAGCCTTAAGGTAGGTCGCGCAAACGGCCGCTTGCTCCGTAGGAGAATTTTCTGTAGCCATCTTCGGCGAATCACAAAAAAGAAAAATGATTCTTATCCAGCTTACGCACACAGATCATTATCGCTGCCCGCGCAAACTGCACAACCGCCAATGCCTCGAGTAGGTGAAGGAAATGCCACTTGCGAAGCAAAACCCCCTGCGGAGCAGCATCCCGCAGGGCACTACTTTCGCGGATCGAATGCGGGCACTGGAGCAAAAGGGGGGACTCGTCGCGTAACAGACGTCCGCCTCGAACTGCTTGACAATCGCGTGGTGTGGACTTACCCTCAAAAAGTCGTTTGATTGTTTTGGTATCGGCAAATTCGTGCGGCTCGCGCGGTCAGCAAACGCTTACACTGGCTTAAATCCAAGGACCACTCCATGAAACGATTTTTGGCGGTGATTGTCTTGCTGCTCTTGGCCTCCACGACGTGCGCCGAGATCGGTATTATTTCTCCCGTCGAGGCACAGCGGCTGATCGAAAGTTCTGATGCTTCCACGAAGCCGATCGTGATCGATACCCGGGGTGGCTATAAGGATTATTTCCGAGGCCACATCCCGACTGCCCATCACTTGAACTTCGACACGCTGCGCGGCACCGATAAGGGTGTTCCCGTTCAGTATCTGCCCGACGAGTTGACCAGAGCACTTTTGATCCGTGCGGGGGTGAATCGCGATCGCATGCACTTGATTTATGCGACCGGCGCGAAACTGCCAAACGATGAAATTCTCAGCGCTAGCATGGTGGCGTATGTACTTGAAAAGTTCGGCGTCCAGCAGATCCGCATCGTGGATGGTGGCTTGCCTGGTTGGCAACAGGCCAACTTGCCGGTGACACAAGAATATTTCGGTAACCCAACTGGCGTCTTGCCGCTGGCTGACAACCAGGACATCGGCATCGGGATTGAAGAGCTGCTGAAAATCAAGGACTCGCCGCAAGTCGTGCTGATCGACGCGCGACCACACAATGAGTACATCGGCGACGATGATATCTGGCTGCGAAAAGGTCACATCCCCGGTGCGATCAGCCTGCATTGGGCCAAGCTGATGGATAAGGACAACACCCACCAATTTCTACCGGTCGCACAGGTTCAAGCGGAGTTATTGGCTGCCGGAATTACGCCGAACAAGGAAATGATCGTTTACTGCGGAACTTCACGCGAAGGAAGCTTGTTGCGATTCTATCTACGGCATGTAGCCAAATATCCCAGCGTCCGGCTGTACGAAGGTTCGTGGAAGGAATATGTCGCGCTGAAGCAATATCCGGCAGAAACGAAAGAGAACAAATCACGCTAAGCCACTATCCGAAAAGGGGACTGACCCTTTGGAAGTCGCCGAGGCGGGTCAGTCCCCGTTTTCGGAGAGGTTCTCAGTCCTAACACGTGTTGACGCTATTCTTACTGCTGTCGATTTTTTTTGTGGCCTTCACCAACGGCGCCAATGCGAATTTCAAAGGGGTAGCCTCGCTGTATGGTAGCGGAACTACTTCGCGCCGGCTGGCCATCTATTGGGGCACCAGCACAACCTTGGCTGGTTCCATGGCGGCCACGTTTTTCTCTGAGGGCTTGATCAAAAAATTCAGTGGCCGCGGCATCGTGCCAGACGACTTGGTCGAGTCTCCAGTGTTCGTCAGCGCCGTTGCCATGGGAGCGGGACTCACGAGTTTTTTAGCCACGCGATTTGGCTTTCCAGTCTCTACGACTCATGCACTGGTGGGCGCACTGCTCGGGGCAGGCTTGGTCGGCAGTGGAGCCGATGTACACTTCACCGCCTTGGGAAAGAACTTCCTGTATCCGCTCTTCTTTAGTCCGCTGGTCGCCATGATGTTAGGGGCTATCGTTTATTGGTTGCTCCGCAGCTGTCGACTGGCCCCCGATCATCGCACCCGAACTTTGGATGTTTTACATTTCTTAAGTACGGGAGCCGCAAGTTTCGCGCGGGGAATCAATGACACGCCCAAGATAGTCGCCTTACTGCTGGTGGCTCCCAGCCTCGATATTCGCTGGGGCTTCGTCGCCGTGGCGATCGCCATCGCTCTGGGTGGACTCTTGGATGCAGACCAGGTTGCGGAGACGCTTGGCAAGAAGGTCACGGACATGAATCCAGGGCAGGGATTTGCGGCCAGCCTCGTTTGTGCTGGCTTGGTCTCGACCGCCAGTCTTCATAGTTTGCCAGTAAGCACGACGCACGTCAGTGTGGGAGCACTACTGGGGATGGGGGCGAGTACGGGGCAGGCAAAGTGGCGCAAGGTTGGCGAAATCCTGCTGGTCTGGGTCAGTACAGTGCCCTGTGGTGCGGCGCTTGCGGCCATCGCCTACACCATCTTGATACGCATCTGAGTTCTTAAGATCGCTCGAATCAATCATTGCCTAACCATTCGCGTCTCGTTGAATTCCGGCTGCTAAAAACCGCGGCTAGCGACGTGCGGCTAATAGAAAGTGGAGTCTTCATGATCGATCCTTAGCGACGTAGCGGCACAATAGTGGAACGCGGTTGGCTGGCAATGTTCTTTGGGTCAAAGTACCACGAAGGCATGTATGGGTTGGTGGAAGGTTGCAGATAGGTCCGCGCTGCGATCGGTTGGCCGCTTAGCAATTGCCCCAAATCATATAGCACGCTGACGTTACTCCCGTAATAGGAATGCCCGAGCAAACTGCTGTCAACGGCCGTCGCATCGATAGTTTCGATACCGGGAACGTACACCATTTCATTCCCCGAATCACCCGCTCTGGCACCATGATTGAAGTACCGGGAGGCGATCAGGGCCAAGTCTGTTTTCGATGTATACAATGTGACTCGTTTACCACGCGTAACAATTCGCGGAGCGATAGTGTCCTTAAAAGTCTGGGCATCGATATCAGGTGCGGCCAAGACAATTTGATTAAATTGAGCCTGCCCATCCATGGCACTCAGTGCGGCTGTCAAGCCAACGTTGCCCATGCTGTGCGCCACCAGGTTGATGGTTGTCCCTTCGGATCGATCGGCCAACTCGATCAAAAAATCTTTGATTTGCGCAACGCTACGTTCGATATTTTCACGGTCGGTACGGTAGCGATACCAATTCGCTTGTGAAGGCCAACTGTAGAAAATCGGTGCGCCGGGAAACTTGAGATCGTAGGACATTTGGGCAGTACGCCGCGCGGCATCTTCAAACGATACGTTGTAACCGTGAACAAACACCAGGATATTGTTCCCGCGACTCGCCAACTCAGCTTGCAAGTCATTGTAGAACGCGTCTGGCTCGAGCCGCTGCACCTTTTTCAAGACGATGTGTTTATTCGGATCGGGCGCAACCTCAAGCCTCAGCAAGAGTGAGGGAGACTCCAGTTCTCCGGGACGATGGATTTCAGGAATCGATACTTCGCACATGCCCAGTTCTACGGTCGCGCTGTAATCCCCACCATATCGAGCTTGTTCAAGTGCCGATTCCAATGGCGTGCGCGAGCTCAGACTGTGGACTGCCAGCGTCGAGACGGAACCCAGTCCAGCCAAAGCGGCGAGGGCGTAGGCGGGAGCTTTCCTGCGAAGGAATCCAAAAGCGCAGGTTGCACAAGCGGCAATGGCCAAGCCAATCGAGGCCGCAAAGGTCGTTTTTGAACCGCCCGACAAGCTCACCCCGGGTACGTCCAATGGTTGGCGATTAGTACCGTAATAGACTTTGACTTGTTTCAAATCTGAGACCGTCGCGGCCTGTGGGGCGGCAGTCTCAGCGGATTCTGGTATCAGTGGCTGGTCCTTGTACAGTAACCCGAGTCGTTGCGAACTACTGCGAGGTGGACTCATTGCGCTCGAGGCCATTTCCTTTTCGCCTTCACCAGCCGTCGCTTGCCGCGCCAATTCGTCAACGTAACGAGTGATCGTAAAGCCGCCCGTCCATTGCTCTTCCCCACCCCCTGCACCGAGTTCCGAAGTCAGGTACTCAACCATCCGGTTCAAGTGGGCCTTGGCGACATCGTTGAGTGGCTGTTGCATGGCCTTCAGGAGCTGAGGTAACAGCGTATCATCAAATTCCCAACTGGATAACAGGGCACTGGCGAAGTCGGCACTGAGAGGATCATCTGCCAACATTTCAATCAGTGGCGGCCAATCGACTGGGGGCATGCGCGCTGCCACTTGCATGCAAACAGTTCGCTGCACCGGAGTAGCGCGATGGTCGCGGATCGTACTCATCAATAGGGGGAGAGCCACATGCCCCAAGTCAAGAAGCGTATTTTCCACAGCATAATTGTTTTCACTGTCTCCTTCATCCAGCAAGGTCAACAGGCTGCGAAAGCTGGCGACCGACTGACCGGTAATATGCTTGGCGAACGCCAAACTCAGGCGGACGGCGAAATCGTTCTCGTGCTCGCGCGTGGCGATAACGGCAGTGGCTGCGGCCGGGTTGATTTGCGCCAGTGCAATAACCGCCGCCGCGCGCACTTCGGAAAATTGATCGGTTGCAATTAATTGTTCAAGCACCGGTACGGCCAACTCACTGGCCGGTCCAATAGCGCCCAAAGCAATGATGGCAGCCACGCGTACACGCCGTGATTCGGTAGCATCTGCGATGCGTTCTAGACACACCGCAGTGGCGGCTCGAGCCTCTGGTCCGATGATCGCCAGTACATGCAGTAGGTGCTCGCGAGTCGTGGTGAGCGAGTCGGGAAGTCGCTCCACCAGTTGTTCAACCGCGGGGGTACCAATCGTCCGCAGGACGATGGCAGCTTCCGATTTTGTGCTGACGAGTACTTGTGGATTAGCTACCAAGGCCACCAATGCCGGTGTGGCGGGAGCGGCGGCAGGTCCCAAGCCCTTGAGCCCCTGGACGCAAGCCTCGGTGATGTAATCATCGGTAGAAGACAAACCTGCTATGAGGGCCTGCAAACCAACCACACCCGCCGGTCCGAACTTGCCGAGGGCGATTGCCAATTCCGCGTAGGCGGCGTCTTGGCTATCGGTCTGGCTCAACAGTTGTGCCAGGGCGACGACGGCATCGCTGGAACGTGGTGCCAAGCGATGCAAGTGTTGAGCCAGTTCGTCGCGCAACCAATGGGTTTCATCAGGCTGCGTGAAGACCAGTAAAACGCGTTTTTGCAAACCGCCAGGCAATTCGCCTAACTGGGCTAACGCAGTGACCGCGGCAACACGAACTTGCTCATCAGCGGATGCGTCGCAAACGAGGTCGGTAAGTGCGATACGAATAACATCCGCTTGGATTTGCGAGTTCCCGATTGCGGAAATCGCAGCGGTGCGTACGTCAACCAAAGTCGAAGGACTGTTGGCTATCAAGATTAACCTGCTGACTACTTTTTGATTTTGGGGGATCATTGAGCTTAGTAATAAATTGGCCCACTGCGGCAGTGACCGGTCACTCAACTCCGCCAAGATGTCTTCCATGGCCACTTGCGAGGCCGGTTCCCATCGCTTGACAGCGAATTTCGCCAACCGCGAGTCCGCGGATTCGAAAACGCACACCAATAGCTGCTTGATCACTTCGGGGCTTAGCAGTGGTGAGGCATGGAGCTGTTCGACCAGGTTAAACAACTGCGCTCGCTGTCCCGTACGAAACTGTAGCTTCAGGGCGTCAACTTCGGCAGCCCTCTGTATCGCGATCAGCCCCGCTTGGTTGGGTTGGGCGACGGGCATTGGAGTTGTCTTCTGAGCCAACTGATTGAGCGTATCAATCGCTTGTTTCACTGCTTTAGCATGACGCGGCTGGTGTTCTTGCTTAGAAAATTGCTGCAACGCCCCGTTCAGCGTCACCAGCAGGGCTGCCGATTCGGACTGGCTGAGTTTCTTTTCGGCACCGATCGACTTGGCCAGATAAACAATGGCCCATTCCGCGGCGTAGCGGACGTGCTCATCCCGGTCAGCCAGTACATCGACGAGACTACTGAGCGTGGGCGCGAGATCCGTGCTAACGTGTGCCAGTGCGTGGGCCGCATATAGCCGCACATCTGGGTCGCTATCTTCGAGACAAACCATTAACTGGTCCGTTGCGGAAGCAGCCTCAGTCCCTAAGTGAGCAAGCTGGGCGGCTGCCTGCACTTTTTGTGAAGGTACGGGACTCCCCAATTGTTTCATCAGCCGCTCGAGTTCGCGTGGCTCGCTGCCTCGTACGATGACCGCAATAGGTGATGATGTCAGTAGTAGCAGCGTCAATATGACTGCACAGCGTCCTTGCAAGAACACGATGTAGCCTCCTCAGATGAGAGATTTGGTAGATTTGTAATGTTGGCCGCGTGAGCGAAGGACAGGCCTTTTCGCTACTTTGAACTTCCGCCTACGTCCGGGATAATCCAATTGTGAATTAGCAAAAGTTGGCGGGGATTGTTGTGAGCGATCCCAATCGAGCCAATCATTCATTGGGGCGAGGCGCTGGTTCATGCGTCACTCCGCTGGGTCGAACGACAGGCGCTCGCGCTGGTTCCTCTTGCGCATGGCTGGCCGGGACGACAGCGGAACCATCCAGACTACGCGGTACCCATACCGTCTTGAGACTTCCCGCACCGGAGACAAAGATGGTCTTGTCATTGACAACTTGGCGACCATCCGGGAACGTGTAGCGAACGAACACGACGACGCGATCGGCCCCTGGATCAGGACCATTCCAGGGGAGTGTGAGATGAATTCCTTGATGGTTACCCAGCGGTTGAAATTTGGCTTTTACTTCCGCGGCCGAATACGTCCAGCGGCCAATCCTGGCTGCGTTTTCATCTCGCGAGGGATCCAGCACGGCTATATCCAGCGTCGCTGGAGTGGGGACGACTTCTCCCGCCACGTTTTTGGGCTGAAGCACTAGGTACAAGCCATCGTCATCCGGTTCATCGTCAAAGTTGGCGGCGCGCGTCAGAGTTGGATGAAAAGCGATTTCAACAATCCGCAGGTCGCTTGGAAGTTGGCTGGCCATCTTCAGTTGTGCAGGTTCGCGGCCGCTGGCCAATTGAGCAGGAATCTCGATGCGACTCAGATTCAACTCCATGTCAGGGCGCAGGGGCTTCGCGCCAGCATCGCTAAATGTTCGTGAAACTGGCAAGGCAGGAGGCTGTGGTGTACCGGGAATGATGGTTGGTACATCTAGCAGATCGGGAGTAATCTCCTCGGGGCCTTGTTTGGAAGGCAAGGTCGGGAGTGATTCCTGCAGCTGTTTTGCATCGGGGAGACTGCCATTCGCCCCTGGCGGCTCGAGGATTGACTCCGCTTGCAGAGGTTTCTGACTTCCCAATATCTTGGGAGTATCGGCACGTGTGGCCGGTTCAGATGCAGGGTTGCGAGGAGAAAAATCGCGCGGTGGCAACTCTTCACCTAACGGTTGCAGTGTTTGCGATGGCAACTTCGAAGCGGGCACTGGGTTGAGTCGGAGCCGTTGGTTTTCAGCCCTGAGCGTCTGCAATTGCTGCTCAAGCACGTGATACTCATTATCGTATTCGTAGAGCTGATCTTCGAGATCACGAATCTCGGCAGCCATGTTTTGAACATACAACTCCGAGTAAGCGGCATTTCGGCACCCCACTGACGCGGCTGTACCGACCAGCGCGAACGCTAGTAGCAGCAGTAGCTTTGGTAAGTGGAGGCAATGACGCATCGAACCTTCGCTTCGGGTCAGGTGGCGATCTTGAGTGAATCTTCCAATTTGGCGCTAAAAATTCCGCGCGAGTAGAGCAGTAGTCAATTGGTCCGCTGCGCGTCAAGTCGGATACGCGGCCGGTAGCCCGCCGGCCCGCCGAAAACGTGTGAACCGGGGAGATTGGATGGCGTGCTAGCAATGGTGAGCGGTACAAATCCCCTGATCGCTAGGACGGTTTAGCCATACGCCTTCTTACACGACTTTTTCGCTTATGTCCCACGCCCAGCCCGAGCTGCCGCGATTCGTGAGCTAAGTTTCCCTCGGCAGAGTATGTAGGATTGTGTTGCGATTAATGGCTTGATCAAAGGCGACTCGGGATGAAGTCGACTGAACACGGAGAGTTCCCACAAAACCGACGGTTGAAAAGGTGTCCGACACCTTTTTCTTCCGCGTTCGCGTTCTGCGTCTGGCTGACGACATGTCTGCTGATCACTCAGGGCTGCCAGCAATTCAGTTTACCGCAAATCGACCCAACTGGATCTCGCATTTTCTTGCCCTCTCCCAACAAAACGGTATTCACGCCACCTCACCTCCATGAACGCAATGGTGAACCTGGGTTATTGCCCACTTCCGCGTTTCCTGAGCCAGCCAAGCCGCCCGCATGCGTGGATGGGAATTGTGTGGACGAAGGGGGCGTTTGCAACCTCTTTAAGCACAAGCTCGTAGGGCATGTCCAAGAGAAATTCAAACACTCCCCGCCTGGCAAGCGTGGCGAGCTACAACTTACTCCCATGCGGGTGGTCGCACCGGTGGGTGGCGAAGTTGTCTTGCTGGCGGGGATCTGTGGCGAAAAAGGTTATTTGGTTAATCGTGAGCCGCTCGAATGGATGCTCTCGCCAGATAGCGTCGGGACCTTCATTGAGGTGGGCGATGATAACACCAGTCGCTTGGTGAATACGCTCC
>JBBQRC010000046.1:0-13590 GCA_038215215.1 Pirellulales bacterium | reverse complement strand
TCCGTCAAGGGCGTGCTTAACCCATTGGTTCCATCTCCAATCATGCGTTCACTGAAAGCAGCCGTGGAACTTGTGCCATCCCTTATATCACGGAATCGAGTTGCACTCTGCAGGAAAAAAACGCCGTCGCCGTCAGAATCTTGCCACCGTAAACTACGTCCCTTGTTTGGGCAGTAGTTGATTGCTCCTCCAGCGGTCGGCTGGGTATTCTCAATATCGGAAGGGCAACGCAGAACGGAGAGCTCAATCAGACGAGCTGGGGTGTTTAGTGGGTCAGCGATATTTCGGGTAAAATCGATCCTGTTGAACACATTTGCCTGCTCAAGAAAGGGAAGCAACTGGCTTGCCCCTGAAAACTTATTTGCCGTACCCCCTATTGCGAATGGAAAGCGACCATGAACGCCATGGTAGTTATGTAGCGCCAATCCAAATTGTTTCAAATTGTTGCTGCATTGCATTCGACGAGATGACTCGCGCGCTGCCTGCACGGCAGGAAGTAACAAGCCAACAAGGATGCCAATAATTGCGATTACCACAAGCAATTCCACTAACGTGAAGGCGGAATGCGCTGACTTTTTTTGTAAATATCTTGAAGTGAAAAGTGGACGAATGATCATGTTATCACCTATCAAGTAATGAACGCATTTATGAACAATTAAAGGATGAGATCGCACGAACTAGCGCATCATCGACGCCAAAACTTGTGGTAAGGGGCCAGGCGTCAACAGCCGAAATGGCCCTACGAGTGCTTTGCACAGTTGACGCTTGACACCCACCCAAAGATTAAGATTGAACGCAGCACTAGGCCGGCCCGAATAACTTAGTCGTCAATGGCCGAGCAGTAATTCCCGCCGCAACAAAGGCAAATCACATTACCAATATTGCTTTTTAGGCTTGCAGATGCGGCAATTAGAAAAACGGCTTACCGCGCTTTCTAATTATGAACGAAATGAAAGCCCAACCACCTTGGAAAAAATGAAAGGACATTCGCGTTCAAACTAAAGAATGCCTAGGCTGGTGGCCTAAGCGGCTCATCGAAAGAAGGTGATGAATAGATCTCGCGAATTCCTACAGTCAATGATCGTAGGTTGCGGATGGAGTGGGCACGATACAGTATGCCTAGGGGTAGCGAATTATTTCGCTCGGTTGTGGTTGTACTCGGCAATGCGTCCATTGAGCTCGGTTTCGAACGCCCACACTTTGGTCCGGAACAAGGAGGTAATATGTTGTAATAGTAGAACTGTCCGCCTTCATAAATCCTGGCTACGCCTTCCGGTAAGTCCGGCGATTTACGTTCGGATCCGGAGTGGCTACAACCTGCAGCGTTTGTCGTAGGACTTAAATTTACCAATAGCAGTAAGAAAGATGCACAACCCACGAGTAAATGTGAGCACGTCTTGCGATTAGTTACGTACTTTGTGGGATACTTGCACATGCCCGAGCCCAATGATGTGCCTGCGGATTTACAGCTCTAGTTGAGTTTAGTGTAGGGAAGTTGAGCGAAATTGTCAACTTTTGTCGATATTTTGAAGAACTTGACTAGCAAACTCGAATCGGTTTGTTGTCAAACCGCACTTCCATCTGACTTGCACATTCTTTCTAAGCCGCGAATGTTAAGCGACGACCGGGTGGACCCAGTGGAGGACGATGAGCTGGTAAACAACATCAAGTACTACCGCGACAAGGAACACCTTGCCGACGAGTTTCCACAGATTCTTCAGCACAACGCGTCTTTGGGCTGGCTCGCGCACAAGGGTCGAGAAAAAGATCGGCCGGCCTTCCCGCGCATCCGCCCATCCGGCCCGGATCGCGAGCACGGTCGCTATGAGTGGCTGGATGACTAGTCGGAAATGCAACGGCCCACTGCTCCTCGACATGAGCTCGTTCCAACTACGCGCGAGGATCTCTTCAAGCATTGGTTCGGCCGGAATCGTTAAAGGGCTTGAGTTGCTAACTCGAATAACTATCTGCGGAATCGATCCGCGTCGGCAATAGTCGGGCGAAGACAAAAGAACGCGACTGCCAGAGGGAACGTTGAACGTTCTCGTCCGTGACATCGCATTCTCGACACTCTCCTTCAAAGGCAGTAGCCGGGCATCTGTTTTCGATAGTACGCGACAATTTTTCTCTCCTTGAGCGTGAAGAACCCCAACGGCGGCGAGGAAGCCGTGCATCGCAGCCCGCAGTCGATCATGAAGAACGAGTATCACGGGCTGAAAGCCCGTCATGTGATAGCCCGGGCTGAAGGCCCGGGAATTATGTGATCGGGAATCACCGGCGCATTGAATCATCGCCCTGTAAGGGCGAGGCAACCGGCGTGTCGCCCTTTCAGGGCTGAAAACGAATACAAACCCTAAACCCGGCCCTTCTGGCCGGGCTACAATATGACGGGCTTCCAGCTGTGAGTTCGTCACGTTTGTTTCTGCAAGTGCAGCGAGCGGTGCATTGCACACGATTGCACCAGATTGCAGCTCTGGGCTAGCCGCGTGCATTTCAGCAGTCCCTTGATGTTCTCCAGCACTTCCTCGCTCTCTTTGTCCAACGCGGCGATCTCTTTCATGATTTCTTGCGGAGTGCGGTGTGTGCCTTCGTCGCCGCCGTTGGGGTTCTTCACGCTCAGGTCGCAGATGGCCGGGTCGATCGTCTTCGCGTCCACTCTCCAGCTTTTGGGCGAGTCGGCGAAGGTCTTTTGCAGGGCCACGAACTCGGCGAGGTCCGCATCATTCAGCGGGATGGTCGGAATACACTCACAATGAGCCGCTCCTGCTGTTGACTAAGGACGGTTGGTCCTGCGCCAGCGAGATAGTTGGGTTTCACGTCGATGAAAGCAAGCGTCGCTGGGGTGAAATCGTGGGTTAAAGAGCTACAAGAAAATGCGTTCGTCTGGGATTCAGTCCTATCCGCCGCGAATACAAGATCACCGACGGGAGGCTCGAAGGACAAGAGCGGCGCGGTAGGGGACGCATTGCCGATTATGTATTGCCCGTTCAGGTCAAAATCAGTCCATTCCTGACAATTCTGCGACCAATGACCCCTGCGACCAGAAACGAAAAAACCCTGCAATTCCTTTGGGAATTGCAGGGTTTCTCAATGTCGGGCTGGCGGGATTTGAACCCACGACCTCTACCACCCCAAGGTAGCGCGCTAGCCAGGCTGCGCTACAGCCCGAACTATGGAATTGTAACCGGGATTCGTGACGCCACAACTGAGCTTCGGCTATTGCTCACGCTTTTTAACTACCGCCACCTGCATCTGGTCAATCACGCGCCGTACACCCGAAATGCCATTCATGGAACTGACAATGGCGCGGCGCTGGTATTCTTGCGCCAACATACCGCTGAGGGTGACAGTCCCGCCACTTACGGCCGCTGTCAACTTGCACCCCGAGCCCCCGCTCCGCTGAATGAGCTTCTGTGATACGGACTTCAGTAAAGTATTGTCCGGAATTTGTTTTCCAAGAGCCATGTTCTCTCTCCCCATTCTTGAAGTTGCAATCGATTGGCAAATCACTTCAAGCAGTCAACAAAGGACTGCAAAGAGATCGAGGCAACTCCGCAGGATGGAATGCGAGGATCCTATCCGAATCTTGAGGCCGGTAACGGCCTACTACGGCTACTCCATTGCGTGCATGGCGTCGTAACCCGAGCGGGTTAGCGAATAACCACCCTTGAACTCTTCGGGAATTAGCAGTCCGGCAGAGACCAATTTGTCTAGTGACTTCTTCATGGTTAGAATATCGGCAGTGCTGAGGCACAGCATTTTACCTGGTGTCATCAGATATTTGCGAAACATTGCTAGCACATGTTCTTCACCTTCGGAAAGGTGTTCGGGGCGGAGCACGACCTCTGCTTCAGCGACCGGCGTCGTTTCCGTCTTCTTGCGTTCGCGGTTATCCCGCTTATCCTTTGCCTTTTGACGCTTATCGACCTCGCGTTGGCGCTTGGCCATGGTATTGCGATCTTTTGCCATCTACTCCGCTCCGACTTCATGTGTGAAGAGATTACGTTTAGCCAGCGAATGGGCTTGCACTGCAGACGCGGTCACAAAATTGACACGCTGACTGCGACAACGACCCCACGACCGCTAACTCATGAAGCTGCGAAGTGAACGCCGTGAATCTAAGCCAAGCGGTGGCGGCAATTGCCATTCACCACTGTGCCGCGCCTGCGGGGCACCACATTTAGATCCATTGCGTCGAGCATATTCCATGAGCACTACTCCGAGGAGACTGGCATGCAAGTGCCGTGTCTTTGAATCAACCTCTAAGGCGAGTTGCCGCGGCTGTTCGCAGGGCGAATAGGAGAGGCGCATCATAAGAAAAATTGATCGGCAGCTCGCGCCGCCCTCTATCAGACTAACCGCGTGGCTGGCATGACGCCAGCCCCAAAATGGTGCCGCGATTCAAGTTTGCACAACTATGCAGTCGTGGGCTTGCGATCAATGACGCGCTGCATGATGCTCATCCAGGTCTGGTTGAGCCGCAAGGTCACATCACTAACCACCTTTGAGCCATCTGGTTCAAATTCGATCAAAAAACCGGCCATAACGAGCGTGTCATTCGGACTTTTGCCAGCCTGGCAGGCCTTCCAAAATCGAACACTGCGGAGTGTACTCTCAGCTTTCGTGGTGGCGGTTTCTTGCGTAATTATCTGTACCGACTTCGTGACTTCTGGCGTCAAGCTGGTCATCATTTCCTTACGTAACTGGTCAGCCCAGTTCTTCCATCGAACCTTTTCCTGAATCGACATTTCATGACCTTCAATGGGTAGCGGCCGCACGTGGCTATAAGGAATACGCACCCGCTGCCCCAGCGACTTGAGTTTGGGCAGCGGCTGCAAGCGACAACGCAATTTTAACACATTTGGCCCCCTTCGTGGAGTCCTGATTTTGCAGAGTTCCAAATTCACCTGCGAAATGGGATCGCGTCGCGGTGGGAGCTGACAAGTAATTCTTGTCAAGAAAGACGGAACTCTTTTCAGCCAACCTGCATCTCAAGGAGTGAATCGGCAGCACTCCGATTCCCCCTCGTGGTGGTGGGGTACTAGGTGCTGGAGTCTCAACATGTCCGCTGGATTCGATGCTTGCAATGTCAACGCGGCGGGAGCCGATTTTCTTGCACAAGCACAAGCAAATGCTGCAGGTGAGGTCATTCGAGTACCGTCAAATACCGCAGCAATGGAAGACTCGGTGATCCGTTCCGTCGCAGCGGACCAGTCGTCCAACAAATCGGCTGCTGCAAAACCTCAGTCCAGTCCACACTCGCTGCAGCGCGTTGCGGAAGCCCGCAAGCAGCAAGGATTCAGTCTGCGCACGATCTCGCGACGTACCGGTATCGATATGCGGACGCTGCGGGCGCATGAGTCTCCCGCCGCTGACCTGAAGCTGAGCGAACTGCATGCCTGGCAGATGGCTTTAGAGGTTCCAATGGTGGATCTCATCGAAGACGAGTCGCAGCCGCTATCGCGCCCCGTCAGAGAGCGGGCCACGCTGGTGCGTATTATGAAAACGGCTGTAGCTCTCAAGGAAGCCGGCGGCACAGCACGCATTCAACGGTTAGCCGACATGCTCTGCGAACAGCTCGTCGAACTCATGCCCGAATTGGCGGACATCGGAGGCTGGCCACAACACGGCAGTCGACGACCCGACAATTCTTCGCGCATGCTCGAACAGCAAATAGATGTGTCCGCCTTGCGGCTCGATTGAAGCGCAGCTGCTCGAAGACCGACGAAGACCTATCCAGGCACATGCAGGCGAAGTTAGCAATTACCTACTGAAAAAGCTTCCGCCCAAGTTTGGATCCGTCGTAAAGCCGCGAGGTTTCTGCTCGGGGCACGGCCATCGGTTTACCCTCAATGTCGAAGGGGATTTTCTCCAGCGAATTGAGGGACTGAATTTTGGTTCGCGCCCTGGTAACGGGATCTTGAGCTTCCACCATGCGATAGCCGCACCACTCTTCCAGCACGGACAGTATCTGCGAGTTGTATTGAAATTCGCCACTGGGCAGCGGATTCCCCAATTCATCGAAGCCCCCAATCGTCACGTAACTCGCATACCGATCGTGATACTCGTACGCTTCGACATCTTTGGCTCGCAGTGCGGTGGTGAGGCGATTGGCCCTTTCCGCTGCATAATCGAGCTTATCAGACACTGAGTTGGTTTTCGCCTCAGCCGCCGTGGCGCTGATGGTTGTGGCCGCATTTCCCTGAAAACTCGCCACGCGAACGGTAAATCGCTTGGGGCACTTTAACAGCGAGTACTCGACGTTCTTATTCAATTTAACAACAAAGTCATCCACCTTGGCAGCTTGAAAGAAATCGTCGGGAAGCAATGGATTGCGGGTGACGAAGGCCGCTCCCATGGGACCTTTGACTAAGTTCTCCTTGCGATCCGTGCGCGCCCAGACATGCTGTCGCAGATTCGAAACCATCCAGTTACTGCTATCCCCCTTAGTGAGATCTTTGGCATCCGCGGCATTGACGGCCAACGAAGCCGGCTTGGCGGTGCGAATGGTCTCAAGAGTGCCCGCGATGCTGGGGTCCTCCAAGGAGGAATAGTTACCGACCAGCACCGCGTAGACGTGCTCGGAACTCTGATTGGCCAAACGCACTCGGCGGGCCTCGGGGCTGCCATCCAGCTTACGCGTTTCGTAGCGTTGTGTGGTGAGCATTTTCGAGTGATCAAAAGTCTTGTCGAGAATGTAGCAGTCGGTTTTTAACTGCTGCTTCAGCTCTTTGCAGAGTGCTTGAGCCTTTTGCTGCGCGTCCTCCCCGGACAATGTCGAGGCCAAGATCAACCAGGGGCCGTGCTCCGGTCGCAGCTCATAGGCATTCGCCTCCGCCGCGGTTCGCTTCTTAAACATCGCGATAAACGGTGAGTCGGCGTGTGTCAATGCTGGCCAGCCGGCGATGGGCCAGACCCCAAGTGCAATACCCAAACTCACGATCGTTTGACGACGATTGAACATAGCTCGAACTCCCAAGCAGTTGCGTTTGGCTAGCAATATTTCAGCACCGCCCACGATGTGGCTCGACGGGCTGGCAGCTTCCGTATTGTTGGCCGCCACAGGACGGCCTAAAAGCCTGTTACCAAAACGGCTAGTTTTCCGCGACAGTAGATTTTTCGTTTCGCGCATCAAACCACGCGCTGGAATCTGCCGCGTGAACGTAGAACAATTGCACAACGTTAACAGCGTCTCTGCAAATTATGTGTGGCGTCCAAAAGAACGCCGCGCGGCCTCAGGAATGGCTTCGCGGTACCCTGCCAAAGAAGAAAGTGCGTCGAGAAACGCGAGAAAAATACACACCAACAACACCGCCAAAATTGTGAACCACAGCGCAACCCAGGTGTTCCCATGCGGCACGATACCTGCGATGGCAATGGCTACACCCATGGCCATCAGCAAGCCATTGTTCAGCAGGCGCACCCCGCGTTGAAACTTTCCCCACCGCGCCACCACACGTTTTGCATGCATTGCAGAGTCCTCGCCCAGCGACCAGTCTGGGACGCGCAACCTGGACAAGCCAAAACCACAAAGAATGAGCGCGGTTCCACCGAGTAAACAAGTAAACATTTCCATCAGTGGCCCCTTGGCGGTGGTTCGAATTCGGAGAAGAGACAGCAGCCGCGGTCAGACACGGTAACGCAGGCGCGATAAGGTGTAATCATTCGAGCAGAAATCGACAGTGTTTGCAATTCTGAGATGCCCCCTGCCCTGCCCTGCCCTGCCCTCGCGAATGTTGTGCGTCCGTACGTAGTGGGTTGCGGTTGGCGGAAATCGCCATCTTACTGAACTGGGATGGCCTGTTGTGATTTTATGATTTTGTCATCAGGTCGATCTTGGCCGAGCCGAACCGTAAAGGGACCTTCAGAATACACCGGGGGTCGAAAGGAGGCGCTCGGGGCGCGCACGGTGTACAACACTTCGCCAGTGTTTTCATCTGTCACTTGAACCACCGGTCGCTCAACACCTGCGAGTTCAATTGCGGGGAGGTGCCCGACAACTTGGCGACCATCATTGTCATCTAAGTCAATAGTGATTGGCCAACCGGGATACTGAGCGCTTGGTCCATCGCTGACCTTAGCGAAGCGCGGCCAGCATTCGAACATCGCTTGACGCGTTTTCTGATTGATGCGAATGAGCCCATAGCCGTCGCCTCGTTGTTTTTCGTCGTTCACATCCAGCGGATTGGCGTAGGCCAACATCGTTATTTTATTCCCTAGACCGTCTTCGTAATCGCCCGTCCAGGGCAATGGCGATCCAGCGACTGGATTGGTACCGGACTGTTCATCTAGGGGATGCCACCAGCGACCGTAAATCGTGTTCACAATCGCTGGCACGGTGAATCCGTAAGGCCCATCACCAAAGGCATCAATACCATGTTTCACCACGACCGCTAAATGCTGATCGCCACAAATGTGTGGCGCCCAGACTTGGCGAATCAGTCGCAGCGCCTGGTTGCGTCCGGTCTGTGGCCAGGCGTTACTGTCGAGATCGGCTAGCAGGCGTCCATCCCGTTTGCCATGCATGTGCACGGCACCACAAAAAGCGGTTTGCGACAAGACACACTTGAGTTGGCTGCCCGACCAATCTTGACTCCACTGCTCTAGGAACTTGAGCTGGCGGTCACCTAGCAGTTCCAAACCGGGCAGATCGACGCTGGCGCGATCGTAGGCAGGATCGTTAATGTGATCTGGCCGCGGTCCCAGCTTGGGGATCTTCCCTTCTGGACCACTCTTAAACTTGCGATCTTCAAGTATGGCGAAGTCGATTCCTCCCACGTGCAGTCGTGTGTAATAAACACCGATGCCATTCTCGACAGGCGTAGGATCAACAGCATCCGGTAAATGCCAAGTCTGCTGCCGCTGGACCTGATTCACATAGGCGGGTGGATAGAAGTAGCCCCCATCGGGACCAGCCGAGGTCGCAGCGTGGCGACCATTTTCGCCCCACAAATTCCCTTGTCCAATGTCATGATCATCGGGAATGGTGATCGTGGGTCGATCGGCTAGGATTTTGCGAAACTGCAATCCCCACTCCAGCCAGCCCGCGGTGTGTTCAGTGTGATGATACGTCTGATCGCCTGCAAAAAAGAGCAGGTCTGGATCTTGCGACTGAATATTTTCGATCAGCTCTTCGCGAGGGCCTTTCGTACGTCCTGAGTTGCACGAGAGAGCCGCAATCACGAGTTCCGATTTATCGATCGGATCGCGCCGAATGCGACCTTCAAAGCTGGCCTTGTCGCCATGCCGTACGCGGTAAAACACGTCGCGCGTGTTATCCCAATTCTCGATTCGAAAATGGGCATCCCAGCCAGGGTACTGCACAGGCGAGGTGGCTGCCAGTTGCCACCCGCCATCACGCTGTAATTCGAGTCTTGCCTCCCGCGCCTCCTCGGGCTTAAGCGGATAAAGCTGCGCGGTCACTTTCAGCACGCCTGCTTCATGGGTGTAAAGCGCGAAGGCGACCACTTGATCGCGCGGCACGTTCATCTCGATAATCGGCTGCGCATTGCGGCCAGCCGGTTTTTTGTTCCACCATTCGCCGGTCGCTTGCGAATCGAGACTCGGAAATTGATCGCCAAATGGCTTGTCTTGAGCGCCCGCCACCGAGCAGGCTTGTAGGAGCAGGGCGAAGATTAGCAAGAAGTGACGATTCATGTTTTACTCGTAAAGTTCGGGGAACCCATCGCGGTAACTTGTATTGGGACGACGCCTTAGCCCCTAGTCGATGCTTTGCCACCGGGGAGCAAGGATAGGAATTGACGTTCGCTTAACAAACGAATCCCGCGCGAGGAAGATTGCTCTGGAGCGGTGGCCGTGGCGACTTCGTTGCAGACAAGTCGGCTGGCATCCTCAAGCGAACTGCCACACGCGATCACGTAGTGCGTGTCGGCCGCGATGGCAGGCTGGCAGGTCGCCCCCAAGGTTTCCGCCAGTCGTTGTGTTTCGTCCATGCTTAAGCCGCGGAGCGGTCCTAGGAAGACGAAGTTGCGGTCAGCAAAGGGCAACTGGCCCGCCGAGGCCGACACCACGGTGTGTGGATCAACGCCAGCTCTCGCCGCGGCATGCTTGAGTGGAAATCCCCAGCGATCTGCCGTCGTGCGACTGGCAAATTCCCCTGGCGCTGACCGACTGCGGCCAATGGCCCGTGGTGATGTAAGTTTGCCTTGGCAATAACTGCCGCGGCGAATCCGCAGCGTTGTTTCTACGGCCGTCAGGTCCATGGCCTCACAGCTTTGCGCGACGGCCAAGGCGATCTGGGCACAGCAGCGCGCGTCCTCGAGTGCATCGTGATGTTGAAAGCTGACACCCAACCAATCACCCAGTGGCTTTAGTCCATAGCGGGGCCGGCCGGGCCACGCACCGCGGGCCAGCGAACGTGTGCAACTGAACTCCAAATCGGGGCAAGCGACATCAAAGGCCGTCAGGCTACTGACTAAGACTCCGAGATCGAAGCTCGCGTTGTGGGCGATGATGACTTCGCCATCAATCAGCGGTTGCAATTCCGTCCACACCGCTTCCATGGAAGGTGCGTCTTGGACATCGCTGGGGCGGATGCCGTGGATGGCGATGTTGCGTGGCGAGAAATACAGGCGGGGCGGTCGTATCAGCCAACTGTGCTCGGCGGCGATCTCACCATCGCGAACAACTACGGCCGCTAATTGACAGGCGCTATCCCTGCTACCGCTGGCTGTTTCGAAATCGATGGCCACAAATCGCATGCTTTCGCTCCTCCTGGCAAACGCCACTGGCTGGCTGTTATTTGGGATTAATAGCTGCATTGGCTGGTTCGATCGACAGTCCACCAGAAGCTCGCAGCGAGATGTTATAAACTTTTCCCTCGCGGACTTTGATGGAAACCGCCTCGCCATTGGCTGCACGAATTCCCATCTCCGAGGCCTTCTGGGGCTCGTTAGCGAATTCCCAGAAATCAGCCCACAGTTTTTTCTCAAAGTCGCTCAACTGACTACCCCGCGCGTAGGCCTGAGGTCGCATGCCCACCTCGTCGAGCGCAAAGCCCTCGGAGGGCAAGCTATCTTCACTAAAAATCCGGCGAAAGAGACAGAGCGAGGTGCCACGCTCAACGTCCCCTTTTTCCACGTAAGCGTCATCAAATTTTACAATCCAGTTGTCAATGTAAATCACATCTCCTGGCAATTCGAAGGATCTGGGCGGCGCAAGCGGGTCTCCCTGCGGAGACAGCTCGACAAACTCCAGTTTCGACTTGATCGCTTTGCCCGCGTCGTCGCGCTGAATACCCACCACTCGTAACTGGGCCAACCGCTGATCGATTTTCAGCAGAAACATGGAGGTTTCTAGTTTTTCGATTTGCAAGTCCTTTTCGCTCAACTCTGAAGTAAGCTGCTCCATCTGCTCCGTGGCGATCTGGAGCTTAACTTCCTGGTCCTTGAGCAAGCGTTCGCGCTTGGTGTATTCGGAATACCCAAAGTAACCGCCAGCGCCGACGATCCCCACCAAGAAAGTGAGCAGCGTCGTGCGCACCGCTGCATTAATCGTCTTGACGGTTTCCATTACTGAACCCATGGTAGCTCCTGCTGGAATGGTACTGCACTAATCGCTTCTAATCGTTCGAAGAGTTTCAGAATAGAAATGAGTCGAGCTTGTAAATTGAAGCTGGCTGTAAGTTACGGCAATTGCACCAGATGCACAGCGCGCACATCCATCAAAGCGCCTCGCTTAATATTCAGCGGAGCGATTTGGACGGCGTAGTCACCGGCGGATGGGATCTCTACCACACCCAAGTGCCGCCAAATGAAATTCTGAAAATGCCCTGTCTCTTGGACTTCAAATTCGATGGCGGCCGCTTTGGACGTCGCCGATCCGATGATGCTGATCTCAGCAGTGCTCCCCCCCTGCCCTGCCCCGCACCCTTGCAGGATGGCGACGTTGAATTTCGCAGGCACTTCAACGTGCACTTGCCAGCTACATTGATTATCCATACCGGCCCAATACCCAACCGTGTTCTTGAAAGTCTGCGGTTCGTAACGAATTTTGCTCCCGCGGGTAGCAGCCAGATGCGCCGGGAGAAATAACGAGCCGTCGCCACTGGCCGTGATCGGCGCGACTTCGGAAATAAGTGCGGGAGTCGCATCAAGCTGCATTTCGATCGTGTCAGCTCCCTCGGCTCGGCGTTCCCAACTCAATTTCCAAGTTTGCAATTCCGGTTGCAGTTTAATGGCTGCAGGCTCCTTTTCATGCTGCCAATTCAATGATTTCAGCGGAGCGGCCAGCCGCGGGAGCTCGACGCTGTTGCCCACAAAATCGGGCTTGAGTTTCAGCAGCACGGTGTGGTCGATCACCGTGATTTCGAGGCCGTCTATGGTGACTTCCGCCAGGGTCGCTGCCGTTTGCGCAGTGAGTTCACTGCTGCCGGCGAGCCATACAGCACAAGTCGCCAGGACTACGCGAGTTTGGGTGAACAATGTAGTTGCAAGCATTAAGGTTCTTTCTATGCGAATTGGCGTTGCTGTAAATCGCCGCAAATCGCCATACTGCGGACATTGAGTACTAAAAGAGTCAGCGACCTCGCCTAGAGCCAGCCATTGCAATGAAGATTTTAACAAAAACTTATCGACGCATCGGGTTCCTGTCGCAATACCGTGAGTTCGCGAGGCTTAATAGGGCGGCGCGGCCAGAATTTCGTGCCGACTGGACTGACCGCTGGGCGCGGCTGGACGACAAGACCGGGCACCTGCCGTTTGATGCTCACTACGTCTACCACACCGCTTGGGCAGCGCGCGTCTTGGCGGCGTTGCGTCCAGCCAAACACATCGATATCAGTTCCTATACGTATTTTGCCACGATTGCATCGGCCTTTGTACCGGTTGAGTTTTACGACTATCGCCCGGCCAATATCAAGCTTGCCAATCTTACCTGTGGCGTCGCCGACCTGTGCCAACTCAACTTCGCTGACCAGAGCGTCGAAAGCATTTCGTGCATGCACACCATCGAACACATCGGGCTCGGTCGATACGGCGATCCGCTCGATGCCAGTGGTGACCGGCAAGCCCTCGCAGAACTAGAACGCGTCGTTGCTCCCGGCGGTTCGCTAATAGTCGTTGTGCCGATTGGGGCACCGCGAATTCAGTTCAATGCTCACCGCGTCTACGACCCAGCGATGATCGAAGCTGGCTTGCCGAAGCTAAGGCTGCACAGCTGGTCCTTACTTGGCGATGACTTTGATGCGGGCCTAATCGAAAATCCGACGCGCGATTTTGCCTTGCAGCAACGCTACGGTTGCGGTTGCTTCTGGTTCAAGCGACCAAGTTAATTTGTCAGCATCTCTTGAAGCAAATCGAGTGGCAAGCCCACGACATTGCTGGCCGTGCCGGAGATAAGTCTGAGCCAGGTATGTCCATCTTGGTAGCCGAACGCACCTGATTTCCCAATCCATTCACCACTATCGAGATAGGCCTGGATTTGCTGGTCGGTGAGTTCCGCCATCTCCAGTTCGCTAACAGCCACGCGGACGTTGGGGGTGCCAGCGGGCAATTTCCAGACGCACAGCCCACTGAGCACGCTATGTTTCTGGCCGCTGAGCATCCGCAACATTTGTTCAGCGTGCGCGAG
>JBBQRC010000045.1:0-13682 GCA_038215215.1 Pirellulales bacterium | reverse complement strand
TCGCTCATCGTTGATATTCCTAAAGAAGAGGAAGATGAAGGCCACGGTCACCACGACCATGGTATGGGCGGCGGCGGCGGCGGCATGGATATGGGTGGCATGGGTGGCATGGGCGGCATGGGCGGCATGATGTAATCGGTTGGTCTCATCCCTCACGAAGCTCGGCTGTAACTGGGTGCAGTTTGCTGAGGTTCGATTTCGACATTTAATGCGGCCGCTCGCGATCCACAGCGTGGCGGCTGCCAGGCCAATAACAATCCGTTTCAGTACACATAGTTTCAATTTTAAGGAAGATCTCAGATGGCAAAACTAAAGCTACGTCCGCTAGATGATCGTGTCGTTGTGCAGCCCGAAGAAGCAGAATCAACCACCGCTGGTGGTATCGTTCTGCCCGACTCCGCCAAGGAAAAGCCGCAGCGGGGAACCGTTGTGGCCGTTGGGCCAGGCAAGCTGCTGGACAGTGGCAATCGCGGTACGCTCTCGGTAGCCGTTGGCGATGTGGTTATTTACGGCAAATACGGCGGCAGCGAAGTGGAAGTCGATGGCAAGGACGTAAAGATCCTGCGTGAGAGCGACATTCTTGCCAAGATCGTTTCGTAGTTTTCCGTCCAGGCGAAGCGGGCGCGTAGCTTGAGCTCGCGTCCGCTCGGCCCAGTTAATCGTAACAACCATAAGAACAATTCATTCAGAATAAGGACCTTAAGCGTGGCAAAACAGTTGATGTTTGAGGATCACGCACGCGCGCGGATGTTGAAGGGTGTGGAGAAGCTGGCTGATGCAGTCGCTATCACCATGGGCCCAACAGGCCGAAACGTGATCATTGATAAAAGCTTTGGCGGCCCTACCGTTACCAAAGACGGAGTGACGGTTGCCAAGGAAATCGAATTAGAAGATCGCTTCGAAAACATGGGTGCGAAGCTGGTTGTCGAAGTCGCTCAGAAGACCAGTGATCTAGCTGGCGACGGGACGACGACAGCAACCGTATTAGCCCGGGCGATTTTCAAGGAAGGGCTGCGAAACATCGTGGCCGGCAGCAATCCGACCGCCATTCGTCGCGGCATTGAGAAGGCTGTCGAAGCTGCGGTGACCAAGTTGCACGAATTGGGCAAGCCGGTTAGCGATCGTCAGCAAGTAGCCCATGTGGGTGCAATTAGTGCCAACAACGATATGCAAATCGGCGAATTGCTCGCGCAGTCTCTGGAACGCGTTGGCAAAGATGGTGTGATCACGGTTGAAGAGGGCAAGACAGCCGAGACCACAGTTGAATATGTGGACGGGATGCAGTTTGACAAAGGCTACATTTCCCCCTACTTCATCAACACCCCAGGCAACATGACCTGTACGTTCGAGGACGCGTTGGTGCTGCTGTTCGAAAAGAAGATCAGCAACATTCGCGATCTCGTACCGGTACTGGAGAAGGTCAGTCAAGCGGGCCGTCCGCTGATGATCATCGCCGAAGACGTGGATGCGGAAGCATTGACGCTGCTGGTTGTCAACAAATTGCGTGGCACGCTTAACATTTGCGCAGTCAAGGCACCTGGGTTTGGCGATCGTCGCAAGGCAATGATGGGCGATATTGCCACGTTGACCGGCGGTTCGTTTATCAGCGAAGACTTGGGTATCCAACTTGAAAAGATCACTCTTGAGCAACTCGGCCGTGCCAAGAAGATTGTTGTGGACAAGAACAACACAACCATCGTGGAAGGTGCTGGCGATCGCAAGACGATTGATCAGCGCGTGGCTCAAATTCGCGCCCAGATCGAGCAGACGGACAGTGAATACGATCGTGAGAAGCTGCAAGAGCGACTGGCTAAGTTGGCCGGTGGCGTGGCAGTGATCAGCGTAGGAGCTGAAACAGAAGCCGACATGAAGCAGAAGAAGGCTCGCGTGGAAGATGCCTTGCATGCAACTCGTGCTGCGATGGAAGAAGGCATTCTGCCCGGCGGTGGCGTAGCTCTAATTCGCTGCACCGACGCAGTGAAAGCCTGCATGGACAGCTGCAAAGGTGACGAAAAGATTGGTGCTCGCATCATCCTTCAATCGCTGACTGCACCGCTTCGCCAGATTGCCGCAAACGGTGGTCTGGACGGTGGAGTTGTGGCCGACGAAGTTAGCCAGAAGCCACTCAACACCGGCTTTGACGCCAACAAGGGCGAGTATGTCGACATGCTCAAGTCAGGGATTATTGATCCCGTTAAGGTCGTGCGGACGGCACTAGCTAACGCCGGCAGCATCGCTGGCTTACTCTTGACCACCGAAGCGTTGGTTACCACGTTTGATAAAGACGACAAAAAGAAGCCACGCGACGAAGGTGCGATTTCTTAATTGTTGTAGCGATTAGATTGCCCATTTGGCATCGAATTGAAGGGCCACTCTCTCGCGGGAGTGGCCTTTTTAGCTAAATTTCCCTTTTTGCATGAAGCTTACGGCGCCATGGCAACTACAAAACGCTGTTATTACGAAGTTCTGGTCGTAAGCCGCAGTTGCACACAGGAAGAAATCTCCAAGTCTTATCGTAAGCTAGCGATAAAATATCATCCCGATAGCAACCGCGATGATGAAAATGCGATTGCCAAGTTTAAAGAAGCGGCAGAAGCCTACGAAGTTTTGAGTGACCGCGAAAAGCGAGCCCGCTACGACCAGTATGGACATGCCGGAGTGGATGGTCGGACGACGCAATTTAACGATGCCAGCGACATCTTCGAAGCATTTGGAGATATCTTCGGCGGTACGATTTTTGAAGACTTCTTTGGTGGCAAATCAACCCGTACCCGAGTCCGCCGCGGTGCCGATGTCCGCTGTGATGTGACGCTGACGTTGGAAGAGGCAGCTGCTGGTGCGCGCAAGCAAGTAACACTGACGCGCCACGACCAGTGTGGCACGTGTCACGGATCGGGTGCAGAACCTGGTTCAGAACCGCAAGTTTGCCAACGCTGTCGCGGTCACGGTCAAGTGGTTCAGGCGACCGGCATTCTACGCGTTCAAACGACTTGCCCTCAATGCCGCGGCAACGGCAAGATCATTTCGAAGCGCTGCAAGACCTGCGACGGCTCTGGACTAAAGCCGAAAGAGGTGACGCTTGAAGTCGCAATTCCGGCGGGCGTCGACGATGGTATGCGAGTCCGAATGCCCGGTGAAGGGCAAGCCAGCCCCGATGGTGGACCGGCCGGAGATGGTTACTGCTTCATCCGCGTGCTACCCCATAAGATATTCCGGCGGGAGGGGAGCGATTTGATTCTACAAGTCCCTCTAAGCTATTCGCAAGCTGTTTTGGGTACGACTTTTGACATACCAACGCTCAACGGCAAGCATAAAATCGAAGTCCCGGCAGGTACGCAAAGCGGCGAGGTGTTTCAGCTTAAGGGCTTCGGCGTTCCAGATCCACGTAGTGGGATGCGGGGTGATCTGCTGTTGCAGACATACGTCGAGATTCCCAAGAAGGTGAACGCGCGTCAGGAAGACTTGTTGCGCCAACTGGCCGAAGTTGACGAAGAGCATGTCACGCCGCATCGGAAGTCCTTCTTGGACCGTATTTTGGTCTACTTTCGCCACCACGAAAACGAGAAGAACGGTGCGCCCGCCGAATGACACCCAACCTACAGCTGGCTGACGAACTTTCGAGCTGGCTGACGCACTGGCACATATTGGAGCAAAACCCATGAAGAACGAACAACCTCGGCAAGAAACCACTGCAGAATCGCATGACGATCTCGATCCGTCGAGCGATTCCTTTGTCGATCAATTACTCGGCGAGATCCATACGGCACCAGTCGCCTCTGGCGATGATGGCGACTTGACGGCAGTCACACAGAAGTTGATGGCGGCGGAGCAGGAGATACTGCGTGGGCGCGCCGAGCTAGAGAACTTTCGAAAACGCATGCAGCGCGACACTGAGCAGCAACTTAAGTTTGCCAACGTCCCGCTCGTTCGCGATTTGTTGGATGTGATCGATAACTTGAATCGCGCTGTCGATGCTGCCCGCGCAGGTGAGTCGAACACCAAGGCGCTCATCGACGGCGTGCATATGGTCTCGCAGCAGTTTTCACAGGTACTGTCCAAGCATGGCTGTAAGCCTATCGAAGCGTTAGGCGCTGAGTTCGATCCTAACTTTCATGCGGCAGTCACGCAAATGCCGAGCCTGGAGTTTGCAGCCGGAAAAGTAGCGCAAGAAGTGGCGGTAGGATTTGTCCTGCATGATCGCGTTATTCGCCCTGCGCAAGTGATCGTGAGCACTGGCAGTGGCGAGAGCAGCTGAGTCAATGGGCAATGATTTAGACAGCACTTCACTAGCTAGCCTGCGGTCATGTTTTAAACGGCGAGTCGACGGCAATGTGTGCTGCGGTCATGTTTTAAACGGCGAGTCGACGGCAATGTGTGATAAGCGTGCCGGTTGATTCAATGAACAGAGATGGGTGTGCCATCCGAGCTTTCACAACTTTCGCGCGGTGTACTTATTTGGAGTCTTGGTCGATGCCAACTTACGATTATGAGTGCGACGCCTGTCAGCACAAGTTTGAGCTGTATCAAGGGATCAACGATGATAAGAAAAAGAAATGTCCCGAGTGCGGCAAGAACAAATTGCGTCGTCTGCTAGGTACGGGAGCGGCGATCATGTTTAAGGGATCGGGATTTTACCAGACGGATTATCGCAGCGAATCTTATCGCAAGTCACAGGCAGCCGACAAATCGAGCGCCAGCCCTGAAGGGGGTTCCAAGAGCGAAAACGCTGCGAAGAGCGAAGGCTCGGGCAAGTCCGAGGGCTCGGGCAAGTCCGATAGTACGCCCAAGACCGAAAGTGCACCGAAGTCGGACAGCAATTCCAAGAGTTCCAAGCCGAGTAAGAAGTCAAAAGAATAGCTGCATGAGCCAGGAATTACTCCTCAAGACATTTGACAATGGGTTGACGCTGCTGGGTGAACACATGCCATGGCTTCGTTCGTCGGCGTTTACCTTCCTCATTCCTTCGGGAACGTGTTATGAGCCGATGGGGCTGGACGGGCTGGCGGCGGTAACTTGTGAGATGAGTCAACGGGGCTGTGGGGCGCTCGACTCGCGTCAATTTTTAGAAGAACTCGATAATTTGGGTGTCGATCGTGGAAGTTCGATCACGACCAACCACACTTCGTTCAGTTGCGCAATGCCGAGCCAAGCGTTGACGCGGGCCTTGGAGATGTACAGTGACTTGGTCTTGCGGCCACATCTTCCCGAACCGCAACTGAACGATGCCCGTCAGCTCGGTTTGCAAGATTTACGTGCGCTCGAGGACGAACCTGCGCACCGTTGCTTTAGCGAATTGAAACGTTTTCGCTTTCCCTTACCCAACGGTCGTATTTCGCAGGGGACGCGAGAGGGATTGAATAGCCTCGAAATCGCTGATGTAAGGCGTTTTTTTTCTAATAGCTACCACGCGACCGGGAGTATTTTGGCAGTCGCGGGAAATTTCGATTGGACCGAAATATGCGCCGCCGTTGAACAATTCTTCAGTGGCTGGGGCAAAGCAGAGTCGCCCAATTTACCGGAGTTGAGCGCCAAATTTGGTACCAGCCATACGGACCACGCAAGTAACCAAACTCATTTGGCATTGGCTTATGACTGCCTACCGTACGAGGACGATGATTACTACTTGGCGCGAGCTTTGGTGGGGCTGCTCAGTGACGGCATGAGCTCGCGATTGTTCACTGAAGTCCGCGAAAAGCGTGGCTTAGTCTACTCTGTTTTTGCCTCATGTTTTACGTTAGCAGGTCACGGCAGCGTATTGTGTTACGCCGGAACAACGACCAATCGCGCGGAAGAGACCTTGCACGTTTTGCTGGAAACAATCCATTCATTGGGTGACGGAATTCGTCCAGATGAATTGGAACGATTGAAGAATCGATCCAAGAGCTCGCTGGTCATGGAGCAAGAGTCTTCTGCCGGTCGCAGTAGCCAAATTGCCAACGACTGGTTTTTTTTGGGCCGGGTGCCGACTCGGGCAGAGTTGTGCGCCAAAATCGATAGTTTGACGTGCGACAATCTGCTCGAGCACTTCAAATCGCATCTTCCCAATAACTTTTCGCTAGTCACAGTGGGTTCACAACCTTTGGAGTTGCCCAGTGCAATTGCTGACACACAAGTCTGAGAGCGGACCCGAGATTGTGGCCCTACACGATCCCGCAGCCTTTACTGTCTCGTTCGGTTGGTTTGTCCGCACCGGAGCGCGCGACGAGGTTGCCGAGATTGCTGGCGTCAGCCACTTCCTGGAACACATGGTGTTTAAGGGGACAGAGCGACGTTCGGCAGCCGACGTCAATCGCGAGCTGGATCACCTTGGCGCCCAATCGAACGCCTACACTTCTGAAGATGCTACGGTGTTCTACGCTTCGGTTGTTCCGGAATGTCAGGCTCAGGCTGTCGACTTGATCACTGATTTGATGCGTCCTGTTCTCAATGAGGCGGAGTTCGATACCGAACGACAGGTGATCTTGGAAGAGATCGCTATGTACGATGACCAGCCACCCTACGGCGCGTTCGATAAGGCCACCGAGCTATTTTTCGGCAGTCATCCGCTGGCAACCCGAATCCTGGGGACAACGGAAACGGTTTCCGAATTGTCGGTAGCACAAATGCGAGATTATCACTCAAAACGCTACACTCGCGAGAACATGTTTCTGGCGGCCAGCGGCAAGATTGATATCGGTCAACTGATCGAATATATCGACGAGCATACTGCAGCTTGGCCTAGCGGCGTAGAGCCACGTAAGAATCGTATCCCCATGTACGGCAGCGGGGATGCGTTCATTGAGCGCGAAGATACACACCAGCATTACGCAGTGAAGCTCTGGCCGGGCATGAGCAACAATGATCCGGCACGTTATGCGCTCAGGATGCTGTGCACGATTCTGGCAGATGAGTCTGGAAGTCGTATGTTTTGGGAGTTAATCGATACCGGTCGAGCAGAAACAGCCGCCATTTGGCCACAAATGTTTGACGATTGCGGCTGTTTGTGCGGCTATCTCTGCTGTTCGCCGGAGGACGCCGAAGAGAATCTTGACGCGATGCAGCGCGTTATCACCGAGCTATTCAAGACGGGTGTGACGGACAAAGAAATAGAATTGGCCCGCAACAAAATAAGTGCAGGCTTGATTTTGTCAGATGAACGCCCCAGTAACCGGCTCTTCGCCCTAGGCCAGTCTTGGTTAGCTCGGCACGCTTACGAGCCGCTGGACGTAATCCTGGAACGCTTCGCGGCAGTTACCAAACAAGACATTTTGGAATCCGCCGAGAGAACGCTGCTCCATCAACCAACCACCGTTCAAGTCGTCGATCCCAACGCAGCCGCCTAGTCATGTGAGCTCAAGGCGCTAACGAGTGTTTTCAAAAACCGGTCCGCTAGCGAACGGGTTACATGGCTCAATTGCGACTGATCTGGGCTGTTAAGCGGGTTGCTCGAGCGTGCTCAACCGCTTCATGCAGGCATTTGTCGGCAATAACCGAAACGGGAGTAAGTGCGATGCCATCCCCCCCCAGAACCGGTTTTACCACGGCGTGCTCGCCAATCGTCTCTGACTCTACGGCCAGATTGGGTTGCACACCACGGTCGCTGATCGCCAATCCGCTCGGTGAATAAAACTTGGAAACCGTCAAGCGAATGCCGCTGGCCAGCGCCTTAGTATGGAACAATCCTTGTACGCTACCCTTACCGTAGCTGGTGCTGCCGATGAGTGTACCGCGGTGATGATCACGAATCGCACCTGCCAGAATTTCGCTCGCACTAGCGCTCTCGTGGTCGATCAAAACGATCAAGGGAACCTGCCACGTACCGCTTGGGTTCGCCGTGTAGACTTGGTTTTCGATACCGTTTTTGCCTCGTGTTTGCACAATCTTTCCGTTGCTGACAAAACGATCCGCCACGGCCACGGCGGCATCTAGCCAACCGCCTGGGTTGCCGCGCAGGTCGATGATTAGACTCTGCATCCCCTGCCGGTTAAGTCGCCACAGGGCCTCATCCAATTCACTGACTGTCGTCTTCTGAAAGCTCGTTATCTTGAGATAAGCCACGCCTGCGGCAGGATCGGGCAGATGGGCATTTTCAACGCTCGGCACTTCGACGCGACGACGCGCGACCACCCGCTCGTAGCTAGTCCCGTCCGCTCGACTGATTAGCAGCCGCACATGGCTGCGTTCCGGACCACGCAATAGATCTGCCGCGCGCTCGGCACCAACTATCTCGCACACAACCGAGCCAACTTCCAAAATGCGATCGCCCGCTTGCAGCCCCGCTTCCATCGCTGGCCCATTGGGAATGACGCTGAGCACTCGCAGCGGAACTTCGTGAGGTTGCAAGGCGATGCCTAGTCCCACGAAATTACCTTCGATCTGCGACTCAACCTCGTTGAGTTCAGCGGAAGAAAGGAACGAGGAATAGGGATCTAGCAATCCCACTGCACCAAACACAAACTGCATTGTCGTAATGACCGGATCCATTCCAAGTTGCTGCTGGGCAGCCGTGGCCGCCCCGCTGATAATTGCACGGGCATCAAATCGGTTGTTGACGGTGCGCGCTAAAGTTAGCTTGTGGATATTCGTGCGAAAGCGTTCGATCTTGTCAGGTGATTGCCCGCTTAAGAAGAGCTCAATAAACTTCGGTTCCGTCAAGGCGACTTCCAGGTAAGCAGTTCCGCCACGGACGAGTTGAGTCATGTCGAGCTGATCCACGTAGCTCGTCTCTAGTCGCGTTAGAACTTCGGAGTAGAGGTCGAGAGCGTCCTGTGCAGTCGCCTGCTTGAGATTATCCAACATGGAAACATCCAGACAACGCCGCAGCACGTCGTAATGCAATCTTGAGATCAGTAAGCGACGTTTGATCTCTGCATGATCCGGGAAGCGACGCGAAACGGATTCGTAGTGCTGAACTGCCTCGAGCCAACGCTGATTTTGCTCATGATCGAGACCAATTCGCAACTGTGCCGAGGTGACGTCGGAAACGACCTGCGGTGTATGAATCGCAGCATCCTGCGCAACCGCGGGTAAGCTCAGTCCAGCCGCGGCTAAACAGAGGATTGCAAATAACCAATCGCGTAGGGAGAATCTCATGGGTGCTCTTCCGAGGAATTGACTTCGTAGCACAATGCAGCCGCGAACTCGCCCCAAAAGTTGAAGCCAACGAGGACCTCAAACTATCGAGCGGATTCGCTACTGGGCAGGGAACCTCGAAGCACCCCACCCGTCCAGGGCTTAACCCATCCTGACGGTTCTAAGAAGTGCTGCCATCCGTGCACGAAGTCGGCCCAAGCAACTATAGGACACGCATTTTGCCCGGTCAAAAAAACGCTGCAAATTTGCTGCGTTGTAATCAGTCTCTTCGCTATCTTCCACAGGCTGCGATCCCGTTGTAGCGATCACGCTTGCATTGCGGACGATGGCAACCTGAAGCTATCTCCACCGCCCCGCACGATCCGCGGGCACTCTGCAGACAGCAACATTCAATGATTTGCGAGAAAGAAGTCGACCCATTCCGATTTGCATCGGCCCAACGGAATGTCGCGCATCCAGCGCAGAAAAGGTAAACCGAGCTTAGCAGGTATTGTCCGCACCACCGGTCCACTTGAGGCGTCCAGCTCATGGTACGCGCGCCCCGGTGCGGAGGCAAGTTCTTCATCAAGAACTTGCAGGATCCACCGTGAAAATGGTCGTAAATGAACTTACGGCGATCTTCACTTTGAACGTCTTACCCCTCTGGTGTTCCACTGTCTGGATCGTGGACGGACCTCGACCCGGATCGTAGGCTGTCCTTCAAAAGTGGACTGACATAGTCCGTGTCTGTATTCGGCGGCAACCAGGAAGCTTGACTATCCGGGGTTTCCTGGAAAGAGCAAGCCCGTTAATCTGACAACTCCATTTTGGTGCGAAGCAGTCGGATTCGCGTTCAGGATGCCTTTTTTCTGATGATTTCAACTTGGAGCGCGCTATGCAATCGACTGGTACGGTTTCGGAGAATCCCCAACACGTTGCCGACGATTTACCGACAATATTTGGTCACAAAACCGGTCTCTTCCTACTATTCTTCACTGAGATGTGGGAGCGCTTTAGTTACTACGGGATGCGGGCACTGCTGGTCCTGTTCTTAGTCAGCGAATTGGCCGCAAATGGCTGGGGATGGTCGCGAGAAGAAGCGCTCAAGCTATACGCAATGTACACCGGTCTGGTTTATCTGACCCCAATTATCGGTGGAATTTTAGCGGACAAAGTACTGGGCCATCGTCTAGCCGTACTGTGTGGTGCCCTACTGATGACGCTTGGACACGCGTCCATGGCGCTAGAAACAAGCGCCGCGTTTTATACCGGGCTGTTATTACTGATTTTGGGTAATGGGTTATTCAAGCCCAACATCTCCTCCATCGTCGGTCAACTTTATGCGCATGACGCTGAGAAGAAAGACGGCGCGTATACGATCTTTTACATGGGCATCAACTCGGGCGCATTCCTGGGCATCATGTTCTGCGGTTACGTGGGCGAAAAAGTGGGCTGGAGCTTTGGCTTTGGTATGGCGGGAATTTTCATGTTCCTCGGCATGGTCATGTTCTACCTCGGCCAGAGCATTTTGGGAGAACACGGGACGCGCGAGCGCGCGCGCAAGGATCAAGATCCGACAGCCAATCCACAAGCGAAACGCGAAGAGAATCCAGTTGTTGTTCGAGATAGGCTGCTGGTGATCGGCGTCCTTTCCTTCTTCACCATCTTCTTTTGGATGGCTTTCGAGCAAGCGGGCGGCTCGATGACCATTTTTGCCAAAGATTACACCGGTCGTATCTTGAGCGGATTTTATGCGACGAGCTTTTTTTGGATTAATACGATTCTCACCGTCGTGCCATTGGCAATCGTAACGTTTGTGTTAGCCCGACTTGTGCGCGCCAGTTACAAGCGCATCCTGGCGTCGAATTTGGTGATCATCACCAGCTTTACGATAATCTGGGGGATTGCTCTGTGGATGATCGCCAAGGAATTTCAAATGCGTGCCTACGAGTTGCAACTCAGCCAAGCGGATTCGGCGGAGATCATCGCGACGACACTGCGTCACGATCAATTCCTCGAGCCTGGCCAGTCGCTCTTGGTAATCGATTTGGAACGCAAAGCGGGCAAAGGCAAATTGAAGATTATCACGCCGGAGCAAGCGGACAAATTCGAAGGGGAATTCCAGGCGGTAGTGGTCGCGGAAAAACAGAATGAGACGGAGCTACCCGCCAGTTGGTTTCAGATTTTGAATTCGTTCTTCATTATTTCGTTTGCCCCCTTATTCAGCCGCATTTGGGAAAGCAAAATTAATCCTTCAGCGCCCGTCAAGTTTGGCCTGGGTTTGATCCTGCTGGGACTCGGCTTCGGCGTGCTTGCGATTGGCAGCACGGGTATCCGCCAAGGGGATGCCTCCGCTTCGGTCAGTATTTGGTGGCTGGTAATCGCCTATTGGTTCCATACGATGGGTGAACTGTGCGTTTCGCCTGTGGGACTTTCGTATGTCAGTAAACTTGCCCCTGTTCGTTTCGTCGGACTGATGTTCGGGGTGTGGTTCCTGGCCACCGCGATCGCTAATTACCTAGCAGGTTGGTCAGGCAGCTTCATTGACAAGATTTCCGAAGAGTACGGCCTAACTGCGTTTTTCCTCATCTACACTTTTATTCCCGCTGCTGCGGGTTTGATCATTTGCCTGATGAATGGCTGGATGAAAAAGAAGATGCATGGTATCGAGTAGCAGCGCGGCTTAGAGAGCGGTTCGCAGTCGTTATCTTGGCAGTTGGTCACTTTTAAGCTGTGGGGATCGCATGACTACAGAGCCTAATCCATCCGCCGATACTGCTGTGAATACCGAAGTCTATTCGTTTTCCGGTCCCACTTTGGCCGGGCATCCCGTGGGTCTATATGTCCTTTTCTTAACCGAAATGTGGGAGCGATTTACTTTCTATGGTATGCGCGCATTGTTGGTCTTGTTCATGGTTAACGTGATGCGCAAAGGGGATGACGAAGCCAATCTGATCTACGGGGCTTACCAGGCATTGGTGTATGCGTTGCCGCTATTTGGTGGCATGATTGCCGACAAAATACTGGGGCATCGCCGCGCCATCTACTTCGGCGGAATGACCATGGCGCTGGGGAGTGTACTTTTGGCCGCCCCGTACGACTGGACATTTTATCTCGGTATGGGCTTTGTGGCTTGTGGCAATTGTTACTTCAAGCCGAATATCTCGACCATCGTGGGCGATTTGTATCCCGAAGGGGATCCACGTCGCGATAGTGCTTTCACTATTTTCTATGCGGGAATTAATATCGGCGCTTTGGGCGGTGGTGCACTGTGCGGCTGGATTGCGTACGCGCCCTGGGGCGGCTGGCGAATCGCGTTCGGCTCCGCCAGCGTCTTTCTGCTTCTTGGCTTAGTCATTTTCACCTATGGTAAACGCTACCTACCCGGACTGGGGCTGTCCCCGAATCCGCAACTGCTGCACAGCAAAGCCATTGGTCCGCTGTCCTGGGAATGGACCATTTACGCGTGTTCAATGTTGATGGCGCCGTTGTTTGCAGTGCTACTGATCAATTACGAAGCCATGGACTTTATTTTCAATCCATTGGCACTGCTGGCCCTGATGTATTTGATCTTTCAAGCCTTCGCCTTACCGACGCCCAGAGAACGTAACAAGCTGCTTGCGGCCATCGTCTTGATCGTCTTTAGCGTGTTGTTTTGGGGATTCTATGAGCAAGGTGGTGGGTCGCTCAACCTTTACACCGAACGCAATGTGGACTTAGAGATTATGGGGGTTACATTCAACCCCGCCTCGGTCAACAACATGATCAATCCGTTGCTGGTGATTTTTCTCAGCCCAATTTTTGCATTCGTTTGGCCGTCCCTCGAGCGGCAGCGGATGAATCCGTCTACTCCTTTGAAGTTCGTGTTCGGTTTGCTATTACTTGGATTGGGTTTCTACACTTTCGTTTGGGGTGGCAGGAACGCCGAAGCAGGCATCGTTCCGATCATCTACTTCGTTTTAGGCTACCTGTGTCTATCCGCAGGCGAGCTCTGCTTATCTCCCATCGGACTGTCGATGGTTACCAATCTTTCGCCAGCACGTCTGGTGGGGATGATGATGGGTGCGTGGTTCTTGGCGTCAGCCATGGGGCAGTTCGTGGCCGGAAAAATAGGCGCATTGATGGCCATGCCAGAGGGGACCGCCGATGGCCCAATCGACCCACTGCAGTCACTGCCAATTTACTCGGGCATGTTCGAGTACATCGCCATAGTATCCATCGGTGCAGCCGTGGTACTGCTCCTGCTGGTTCCCTTGCTCACCCGCTGGATGGACGACGTACGCTGACTCAGAGCCGTTACTTGTCACCAAGGGCGGCTTGCATGAATTTTTCCAGTTGTCGGCGGAGGTGCGTATCGCGGGGATCGAGGGCAATGCAACGTTGAGTGGCCGAAATAGCCTCGGAGTACTGTTGACGACGAAAATAGACTTCTGCGAGTGTATCTAGCAACACTGCGGAGTGAGGCGAAAGTTCAACGGCTATCCGCGCATGATGCAAAGCGTCGTCCAATTGTCGATCGCAACGGGCGTACATCCACGCCAAGTTATTGTGGGTCGTCGCATCCTGCGGCCAACGTTCCAAGTGCGCCAACAAGCGGCCTTCAAAGCGTGTGAATAACTGCTCGGCTACAT
>JBBQRC010000044.1:0-13754 GCA_038215215.1 Pirellulales bacterium | reverse complement strand
CGATAGAATACACTCACTCAAGTAAATCCACGTTCGGTCCGGTAGGCTGCAAACTCCTGAGCGTGCAGGGGCCTCCAGCGACTTTGATCGATGCTCAAGCATTCGTCGATGACTATGAGAAGGAGCCGAACGCCTCGGATTTGCGTTACATGTACAATACGATGAGCCGCAATATTGGTCTCGCAGGGACCGTCCGAGAAGTCTTGCAACAAGATGGTCGTCCAGTGCTCGTTGTATTTGAAACGGAATCGGAAATTTCGGTTACGGCAGATATATCGCCGGAAGTCGCAGAAACACTGCAGCTTCCATCGAAAGGCGAACGCTTTCAAGTTTGGGGAAGTTACAAACCATTCATCACTGCGAAGCCCGGAGAAGACGCTAATCTGTATCTTCAATCCGTCGGCGTGGTGAGTGCATCGCCATTTTTAGGTATTGAAAGCACTGACGATGGTGATGGTATAACAAAATGATCGGGATAGGGAAGCGGATTGCTCCCGCGAGGTACAAAAACCTCGCCAAACAATTTCGCAGGGGATTTCCGACTCTAGTTGAACTTTAGCAGAGAACGCTGACGCCACTTTTCATGGCCATTCGAGTGGGAATGGGAGTCGACTCGCTGTGTTTACGTAGTCGAATTTCGACGACCGCGCCGCCACTAGCGATTGATATCGGCATAATGGCAAGCAACCTACGGTGAAGTGCAAATGCACTTACGCTGCAGCGCGATACGATTTTAGATGACCGCCGAGTTCTTCGACACAAACAAGCTTCTGTTTCGAGAAGTCGATCGTCGGTGGTGTGTCACTGTCGCGAACGGGTGGCAAGTGATCGCGGGCGATGTAGCCAAGGCAGCAGCGCTAGCGAAGAACTCTCCGGCTGATCCGAAACGCATAAAAGAACTTCCAGAGATTTTCAACGTCCAACGATGAAGGTTAAAACTGTCCACGTCAACGATCCGGGGAAACTGACCCAAGCCTTGGCAACTTCAGGATGCGTGAAGTTCCACGAAGGTTACAAGCAACCCGACGGTCAGCGCGATGGCTTCTTGGTGTTCACGCTTGAGTTTACTGGCGACAAATGGTTTGTGATTGAATTCGACTTTGAATCGGAATCAGGTGCTGAAAAGGAACTAAAGCGATTTCAGGAGGCGAATCTAAATTCGGTAGGCTCGACATACGGAGACTCGCCCGGTCCATATGAGAGTTTGGAAAAAGCGCCGGAGTGAGAGAATACAACTGAAAAGGACTTAGGATCGATCAAGCCTAGTGCGGTGTTCCAAAGCAACGCCCGTTCAGTTGTCGAAGCCTAGCCTTCTGCCGAATCGATGGCGATTGGAGCGGTGCGGGAAAGATTCGAGAATCTGCTGGATGAATTAGATATCGACGTTGCGCGGCACGTGGTCGGCGACTCCGAGCAGGCAATGGAGACAAGTCAACGGCTTTTGGCTGCATATTGCAACCGCAATACCACGCAAAATCTACCGTTGATCTTTCGACTTTCTTTTCCGAGTTCACTGTAAGAAAGCCATCATGGAGTTCGACTATACCTGTGACAGATTGGATGCTGGCGGGAAATCCGGTGGATGACCGACTGGGATGGCATTGTGCAGCGCTGCAAACCGCCACCCGATCACGCCGCCGAACAACGGGCTCGACCGAGAAGGTTCCGTCGCTGCTCGCCGAGTTATCCCCAAACCACCAGGAAGTCCTGCGTCTGAGATTTCAACATAGTCCGAGTTGCCGTGAGACCAGCACGATCACCCGCCTGACGGAAACGAACGTCGGGTTCTTGATTCATGTGGGGATCAAACGCCTCCTAAGTTGGTCACTGAGTAATCCCCATTTTTTTCGAGGAGCGAGAGTTATGTCTTTACAAATCAAGCGTTTGTCAGTCATGGTATTTGCGGTTCTGGTGTTGTCGGCCAGCCTCACTTGGGCTACGGGTTTTCGCCTTGGCGAGACGAAGGAGCAACTCGAGCTGATGTACGACATCTCGGTGACGGATCATGGCACCGGGCGTGTGACGATTCATTTAACGCTCGCCGACGAAGGCCGGCTAAAGCCGCTCCGCTCGGTAGCATTTGTGGTTCCGGGCAACGACGAAACTGGGTACGAAGATCTTGCCTTATCAATGGCCCTCCAGAAAGACGGCGACAAACAGACGGCGCACGTTCTTGTGAAAAAGGAATTGGCTGAGCGAGCGGAGATTCAGTTCATTACCAATACATTCGACGGCAATCATAATCCGCTCACTTGGCATTCCCATCCGATTCCGATTGCCAAGTTTCTCAAGAACGAAGACTCCCCGAAGTAGTAAACGATTTTGAGATGGCGTGCGATCACGGTTTGCAAACGGAAGACCACCAAAAATCTACGGTTGATCTTTCGACTTTCTTTTCCGAGTTCACTGTAAGAAAACCATCATGGAGTTCGACTATTCCTGTGACAGCTTGAATGCTGTCGGGAGATCCGGTGGATGATCGATTGGGACGGCATTGTGCAGCGAGACGGGCCGGGCACATGGCAGGCGGCTTGGCGTATCTTGGGGAATCGTGCGGACGTCGATGACGTGTTTCAGGAAGCCTTTGTTGACGCCTTCACATATTCCCAAGGGCGTACGATTGCGAACTGGCGAGCTTTGTTGCAGCGATTGGCGACCACTCGGGCGATTGATCGGCTTCGACAAAGGATTCGGCGGCGAGGTCGGGAAGAGCCGCTTGTTGATCGACTGGTCGCAACCGATTTGGCGCCACCGCAAGTGGCACAAGAGGCCGAGCTGTCGGCTCAACTGCGAATGGCGTTGGTGGAGATTAACTCAAAGCACGCCGAAGTGTTTTGTCTGTTTCACTTGGAAGGCTGGACCTACCAGCAAATTGCCGAGCACTTGGCAGTCTCCACCGATGTCGTTGGCGTCTGGTTGAACCGCGCCCGAGGAAAGTTGCGTGAATTGATGCGCGATATGAGTGAGGGATCGTCATGACTGACAATATTCGACATGACCCTGATGATCGACTGGATCATTCGATTGCAGCATTGCGAAACACGCCCATTCCTGCGGGACCGAATGCACAGACGATCGCTGCCACACTGGCGGCTCTTCGTCGAGCTGCTAGCGGAAATTTCGTCGCACCGGATCCGACCCCTGTTTCGAGTCTTTCCTCTGTTGTCACGCTTTTTCGGAGCCTCAAGATTACGGTGTATCGGCACCGCAAGGCTTCGGCGATCTCTGTCGCCCTGAGTTTAGCGATCGTTTGCGCGTTCTCTCTGTTCGGCGGAGGCAATTCAGTGAGCCTAGCCCAAGTTGCAGAGAGGCTGCGCTCCGTGCGATCTGTGACCAGCACCGCGCGGACCACCATACCCGGCCAGAATGAACCGATAATATTGAAGGTCGAGCAACTCGGCAGGCGGACGCGCAGTGAGATGCCTGGAGGGGTGATCACAATCACGGATCAGGACTTCGGAGAGATACTCCTGGTCAATCCGATCCTCAAGACGGCCACGTTGACCAAGATGGATACGTTGGCCAAAGTAGAGCTGTTGATGGGACCACAACAACAACCTGCTATGCCGTTCGACCCAATTCGCGATTTGCGCCGTCTTGCCGATCAGCAAGGGAAGTCTGTGGGTGAACAGCGAATTGGCAACGTGAAGGCCAAGGGGATTCGCAGCACGTTGGACGGACGGGAGATAACCGTGTGGATCGACCCGGACACCAAGCTTCCTCTTCGCATCGAAACGGTTGTCGAAACGGCCGGTCAGAAGACAAGAGTCACGCTCGATGAATTCGCATTTGATGTTCCACTGGATGAGAAGCGATTCAGTCTCGATGCCCCTCCGGGATTCATGCCGACTCAGTAAAACTTCGCTGTCAGTTTGAAGCAGTCCAAGGCGGGCCAACCAAAATCAACGGTGAGCCCCGAATGATACGACGAAGATCCCCAAATGTTCGACACGAGAGATTGTACCTTTTCCGAGCATCTTCGGCAAGATCGGCGAACCATACGCGAGGTCGATCAATCAGTCGAAATATTGGAAAGACTTTTAACTCTGATGGATGAATCTTGTAGTTGCAAATCGACAACGAACTGAGAATGGTGCTGTCGGACATTGAAAGAGATTCAAGGTGGAGTTTCCAGAAACCAGTCAAAGCCTCATCGCCCGGGTCAAAGACCTGGCGGATGCGGCGGCATGGACTGAGTTTATTGGGATCTACCAGCCGGTAGTCTACCGCATGGCACGGCGGCGTGGGTTGCAGGATGCCGATGCGCAGGATGTGACGCAGCAAGTGTTCTTGTCGGTGTCGAACGCGATTGGAGATTGGCAACCGGGCGTCGGCCAACCGCCGTTTCGGGCGTGGCTGGTGACGATCACTCGGAATGCGGTCACTAAGGCGCTGACGCGCCGGAAACCGGACGTCGGCACCGGTTCCACCTCGGTGGTTCAATTGCTGGAGTCACAAGGCGCCGACGATCGTGAGTTCACGGACGAGTTTGTTCGCGAAGGCCGGCTCGAAGCGTTGCGATGGGCCGCGGAACAGATCCGGCCCGAGTTCAGCCCGATGACGTGGCGGCTGTTTTGCGAATCGGTGGTGCTGGGACGGCCGGTGGCCGACGTGGCTCAGGAGACCGGACGCACGGCGGGAGCGGTCTACATGGCACGCTTCAAAGTGTTACAACGGCTGAAAGAGAAGGTTCAGGATGTGTCTCAGCACTGGGATGCGTAAATCGAGGAGATGGCGATGAATGAATCGAAAACGTGCTTGTCACCGGAGCGACTCCGTGAGCTGGCTCAAAGCGACCTGCCACCACAGCGTTGGACGGAATTGGAAGAGCACCTGACACAGTGCGACAAATGTCGGCGTGTGATGGAACAATTCGACGACGACGAGCAATGGCAACACGAGATTCAGAATGCGTTGTCTGCCGAGCTGTCATCCGATCGTTTCCAGAAATCGGCTCTTTCAGGTTTCGAGGATTCGCGGCCTGATGCGGATGGCTCGCTGCAACGAGTGCTGTCGCTCCTTGGGCCGACTGATGATCCGCGCATGATGGGCCGGATCGGGCCGTACGAAATCGTCGGCGTTCTGGGACAAGGCGGCATGGGAGTCGTCTTCAAAGGTTTTGACGGAGCGCTCAATCGGTACGTCGCCATCAAGATGCTCCTTCCACATTTGGCGACTTCCGGAGCGGCTCGCAAGCGGTTCGCTCGCGAAGCTCAGGCTGCCGCTGCCGTCGTCAACGATCATGTGATGGCGATTCACAACGTCGCCGAATGGCAGGGGATGCCTTATCTCGTCATGCCCTACGGTCGAGGATCATCGCTGCATAAACGTCTGAGCGACGAAGGATCACTCGATGTCGCGGAGATTCTGCGGATCGGGATGCAAACGGCCAAGGGACTGGCGGCGGCGCATGCTCAAGGGCTGGTACATCGCGATGTAAAACCGGCGAACATCTTGCTGGACGAAGGGGTCGAGCGAGTCACCTTGACCGATTTTGGTTTGGCACGAGCGGTCGATGACATCAGCCTGACGCGCGTCGGAACACTGGCGGGGACGCCTCAGTTCATGTCGCCGGAGCAAGCTCGCGGCCAGTCGGTCGATGCGCGATCCGACTTGTTCAGCCTGGGCTGCGTCATGTACGCCATGTGTACCGGCCACGCCCCGTTTCGGGCCGATTCGAGTTACGGCGTGCTGCGCCAGATCACCGACACTCAACCGCGCTCGATCCGCGAACTCAACCCGGCCATCCCGGAGTGGCTCGAACGATTCGTCTTGAAGCTTCTGTCGAAGCTCCCTGAAGACCGCTTCGCGACGGCTCTGGAAGTTGCTGCATTGTTGGAGCAATGTTTGGCCCACATCCAGCAACCAACCAGCGTCGAACTGCCTTCACTCGTCGCCACTGCCTCGACGACGTCGCCTTCTCGACGATCCAACTGGATCAACGAGATGCGATCCGCCGTTATCAAGCTTCCTGCGTGGTGGTTGGTGTTCTTTTCGACGCTTATTGGCCTGGCTGCGAGCCTCAAGAATGCATTGGGGCTACCAAATTCTGGAGCTGCGATCGCATTGGTGTCGATCTGCACCGGTCTGGCATTCGTGTGGGGTTGCGTGTTGGCCTGGGCGATGCAAAGGGCTCGCACGAAACCGATCGAACAACTGCCACTATCAACGAACATGACACAACCAGTTTCAATTGGACGATGGTTACTGGTGCCTGCCTTCGCTGTCGCGCTGACCGCCGTCAGCCTCGGAGCATTCTTCTTATACACAAATTGGACATTTTGGACTTTACCGACGTACACGACAAGCGATTCAGTAACGGCACCACCAACGCTCGAACCCTTGCTGCAATGGAACACAACGCAATCCGAACTTGATGCGATTGCGTCAGAAATCGCAAACGTCGATGCTACCTTGTCGGAGGAACCTGCCGGGGAACCGGCGGGACACTGAACTTCACGATCCTGGCCACTGCTCTCGGGGCGTCAGACGCCTACTATGATCTGCTTAAGAATTAACTGGTTCGGGAATGAATCATCACGCAATCTACGAAACAACCCGAGAGAGAGGAGAGACTCCATGCCTTCAACACACGCCTTCGATCGCGTCCGTGCCTCATTGCGGTTTCTCGCGAAGCGATCCGCGACGGTCAAACTTCCTGCCTGGTGGTTCGTGCTCATATCGACATTCATGGGCATCGCACTGAGCCTCAAGAACGCACCCGGAACACCAACCACCGAGCATGCGATCGCCTTGGTGTTGGGTTGCACGGGTTTAGCTTTCGTCTGGGGTTGCGTACTGGCTTGGGCGATGTGTCGAGATGCTAAACCGTTGGCACCCGTAGCAAGTCAAATCGACTCACTCGTTCTGGGACGCAATCAAACGCACGCTTTCAAGCGGAAGGAAGACCAATGACAACAACAAGTATTCCTGTCCGCGTTGTGAGGCGCCCCATGAGGCAGATCGTCAGCTTGCTCGTCGTTGCGATTGCGATGGTGGCCGTCAGTCCCAACCATGCCGTGGCCGAAGATTGGCCATCATTGGAGGACTACGTCGATGAATGCGTCCTGATCGTCAAATGCAAGACGGAAAGGAAAGTCAAGTTCCAGTACCAGGTCTTGGAGACTTGGAAAGGGAAGTACAGCCCCGATCTGTTTCTGTTTGACGACACACCTCCCGAAGGCTGTCTCTTTGCCCATCAAAACGCTGGAAATGACAGACCACGCAATGGGCGGGAAGTGATCTTCTTCTTTACTCGGAGAAATCAGCCAGTCTTCGCGAAGGGCAAGTTCGAGCACCACTCGGCCTGCTTCAACATCGAGGACGGCAAAGTGATTTGGGCTGAAACCAGTGAATTTGACGCGAAGGAGTACACGGTCGATGAGTTCAAGAGGGCGATTACCTCGATCGTCAAGAATCAAGAGAAGCCAAAAGCGGCCTCCGAGAAAAATGTGGGAGCCGCGACGGATGGGCAACCTGCCGACGCCACGATGCCGGACATTACTGGCAAGTGGAAGGTCCAATATGTTGATCACGAGGAGAATGTTACCGAAGCGGATGAATTTTGGATTCGCAAACGGCACGACGAAGATGGTTTTCAGTTCGTCAATCCCGGCACGAAGGAAGTGCTTCCCGTGATCGTGCGATGGTTGCCCGACAAACAAGAATTTGCATGGAAGATCCTCAATCACCCAGCGGCGATCTCCGTGAAGCTTCAGTCAGACGCCAAGAAAATGGCCGTGGCGTTTACGTGGGATGAACGCTACCGGCAGGCTGTCAACAAAGCCGATGGAAACGATTCGATTAGTAGTCCAGTGACAAATCAAATATGGACCCTCAAGACATCGAAGATCGACGACGCGGAGTTCGACAAATTACTGGCTGCTGCATCGCGAAATTCAAAGCTTGGCTCAGACGCCAAGATGCCAGACATCTCCGGCAAATGGCGAGTGAAGGAATCCGGGGCCGACGACAAGAAGCTGGGCAACGAAAGGATTCTGTTCGTCACACCCGTTGCTGAGAGCAAATCGGAATTTGAGTTCAATGCCGAAGGCGAGGGCGCTCAGGCTGCGCGGGGCCATCTTCAATGGAATGCAAAGTCGCAGTGCTTTGAAGGTGTCATCATGACTTTCGACAGTCTGGTACTTGAATACTCTGGACAGATGACGTTGTCGATCGTGGCCGACGGACAAAGGGGACGCGTCACATACGATGTCACGAAGCAACAGATCGACAAGAGCATCGACAAAGTTTTGACAGAGAACGATCGGAAAGAAGAAAAGATTCCGGCTGTCCGCAGTTCGGTGAAGAATGCAATCGAGACGCAAACGGTGCCTCCAATACGCAATGCCTCTGCGGTCTGGGAGCGAGTCGAAACGAACCCGGCCACCGACGCCAAGATGCCGGACATCTCTGGCGAGTGGAGCATGGGCAAAGATGGAATCTACGGCGATTGCGTGATCCGCTGGGACGAACGGAATGATGGTCTTCTTATGAAGATGAAGCGGAAAGGGAAAACGATTCGGGAATCGCGATGTACCTGGTTTCCATCGGAGCAATGTTTCAAGGCGCAGAGCGTGCCATTGCCCGGGCTGGAGGAATTGAAGTTACGACTTCAGCCAGATGGCAAGACGATGCACGTCACCTTCGAGGTGAATGAGCTCATCAAACCAAACGTTCTGAAAGAGAATCCCGATCTCACTGAGGCCAAGCTCGAAGAACTTTCAAACCAAGTCTGGACTTTGGAGGAGGCCGATACGCATGGCGCGCACACACCCAAGCGGATCGATCACTTCGAAACCAAATATCCTCTCTCCAGGATCGCCTGCTCAGCAGACGGAAAGTTGATCGCGATTGCCAGCGGCAATCCATCGCTCAGTCGATCCGATGATCGAACAGGCACGATCGACGGCCGGTGGAGCCCTGTGATTGAAGTCCTATTGAATCCGGAGCTGACGAAGGCGGTGACGTTTACCACAATTCCATTCCTTTCCGATGCCGATAGCAAGTTGATCGCCGACACGCCGCGACTCTCGAATGTCGAAGCCACGGCGCTCGCGTTTTCGCCCAACGGAAAACTGTTGGCCGTCGGCACAAATGTGGGACAAGTCAAACTGTTCGACGTCAAAACTCGCGAGCTGATTCGACAGTTCGATGACGAGGCGGCGCGACTTGCGGACAAAAATACGCCAGAAAGTTGGAAGTCGCTCAAACGAGCGTTGGGAAACGTGTCGTCGCTGGCGTTCTCGCCGGACGGTCTACTGCTGGCGACCAGTGGCGGGTCTTTCGGGGACTTCTCAAGTGCGTCTTTTGGGAGTAACACACGACTGCCGAGAGCAGCGACCGGGCCAGGTCGACTCAAAGTGTGGGATGTTGAGAGCGGAGCGATCAAGCACGATCTGGCTGGGCACAGCTCCACGGATGCCGTTGCTTTTTCTCCCAACGGTAAGCTGCTGGCGAGTGCTGGGAGTTGGTCCAGCGCGAGCGGTGACGGCAACGGCGCGATTCTTTGGAAGGTTGCGACGGGTGAGCCAGTTCATACTGTCGCCATCAACGATAACGGCGGCACGCACGCAGTCGCATTCTCACCCGACAGCAACCTGCTGACTATCGGATCAATCGCGTTTGAAAAGGATCGGAACACCTCAACAGGTTTCGTAAGGCTGGTCCGCATAGGCTCAGGGATCGTGGAATGGAGCCAGACGGCTCAGGGGTTCACAGATCCGATCGAGTTCGCTGCCGATGGAAAAATGGTTCCGGGATTCGCACGTCCGGTTGCCTTTGCTGCGGGCGAAAAATCGGTCGCGGTGCTCTGCGAAGCACAATTGATCCGATTTCTGGAAGCCGCGACAGGAAAGCACCAACTCGCACTTTGCCCAGCCACTGTCGCCCGCGATGGCAGTTTGAACGACTTCGCCCTTTCGCAGAACGGGCGTCTGGTGGCAATCGGAGGCGCGGACAAACAGCAAAAGGGATTCGTCGAGATCATTGACTTGGGCGAAGCTGCCGGCAACCAAAAGCCGACCGCAGTCGAGTCAGAAGCCGCATTAGCGAAGCCAATGCCAGACATCTCCGGCACTTGGCAGAAGATCAGCAATGTCGTCCGTTTCAAGTCGGTGATTCGTCGAGACGAACAGACCAATGCGTTTTTCGTGCGAGTGAATCCGGGTGCGAAGTCGACTCGCGAATTCCGATTCGTCTGGTCGGAAACGGATCAATGTTTCCAAGCGACGAAGGACGCCAATCCGAACATGCTGGAGGTGAAATGGGAGCTACGACTGCAACCCGAAGACCAGTCGATGCGCGTCACCGTCTCATTTGCAGAGGGCTACAAGGCTGAGCTTCTCAAAGACCGTTCCGAACGTGCGGCGGAAATCGAGAGGCACTTTGATGAGAAGTCGAATCAAGTCTGGATGCGCGAGGACTCATTCAACCAAGTGCCCGATCTCTCCGGCACATGGCGTGCTGGCAATGGCGGCGTCTTAGGTGGTCAGTCTGGCAAAGCTGTGATTCGCCGGGACGAGAGTGAGAAGGAAAAGGTTTCGTTCCTCATGGATGTAAATCCGGAAGGAAAAACAGGCCGTGAAGTCCAATACGTCTGGGATAAATGGGAACGATGTTTCAAGGTGTCGATCAGCTTGGATGGTTCGACGGATGTCTTTGGTTCTCAAGTGCAAATGAAGTGGAAACTACAACCTCAACTGGACGGCACAACGATGCTGCTCGTCCCTGTGAAATTGGATGAGAACAGCAAAGCACAGCTTCTCAAAGCCAATCCCGGACTCACGGCAGCCAAGCTCGAAGAGCTATCCAAGCAAGTCTGGATTCGCGAGGAGTCGGAAAGAAATGTCGCCGCGTCCCCAGGAGGCTCATTCGGACCGGACTTGCCTAATCCAATTGTAGAAGAGTCGTCGCCAGCGATTCAAAAGAGGGATAAATCGCCACCGAGCAAACGAGTTTCTGTCGGCCTGAATTCTCACGAAGCTCAAGAGCTTCGTGAGAAACTTCGCATTCAAGAGGACGCCGCCACGATCGAAGCGGCAGTGAATCGCCAACTCCGGGTAGACGGTCAGGTCGATCAGAATAATCCGGCGTTTGCCGAGCATCAGGGCAAACTCGAAAGGCTACTGCACACCGCGTTCGATCTGAAGTTGAAGTTGGAAGAACTCCAGGTCAGCGACCATCAACGCAAACTCGCGGAGCTGCTCAGCCATGCTGTCGAGCTGAAGTTGCCGCTGCAGGAACGTCAGGTCCGCGACCTGCAATCACGACTGAGCAGCGCGGAACGCCAAATCGCTCAACGCAAAGAACTGCGAGAGAAGATCGTCGCCCAACGGGCCGCCGAACTCATTGAAGGCGAGAAATTGAAGTGGGATGCCGTCCAAACCGCTGCTGATCAGCAGCACGCCATCGCATCAGAACAAACCGAGGTCGAATCAATGCTACCCGCGCATTCGAATCCGCCTCCTTCAATTCCCGAAGCTGGTCGACGGGCACCCCAGGTCGTCGAATGGGGACCGATCGTTCAGTTCGAGCTGCGCGTGCGCGGCGAAGAGCAAGTCGAAACGATCTATTTCAATGGCGTCTGTGTTTCGGAGGATGGGTTGGTCGTCATCCCGGTGTCGGCGAAGTCACTGGTCGACGACGATCCCATCACGGTTTACGAGCCGTATCGAGGGACCGCGTGCATCGAGGCCTCGGACGAATTGCACTGCCTCACGCTGGTCAAGCTTCGACCGCCGAGCATCAAGCCGTTCTCGTGGTATAAGTGTCGCTCGGCGATGCCTGGGAAAGGTCAGCGATTAACGGTTGTGGGAGTGTCTCCCGAACCCTCCCATGAAGTGACAGTGGCCGCTGTCGAGCGAAGCTATTCTGCACCTCTGGAAGGGAACGACGGATTCACTATCGAACCGGTGCATGGTGCCCTGATCGGAGCCCCGTTGGTGTCGCTCGACAATCAGCTTCAGGGCATCGTGCTGCAAACTTCAGGATTCTTTTCCCAGGTCGACAGTAACTTCAACATTCCGGCCGTTCACGTCCAGAAGCTGCTTGATGACGACCGCCGATCCGTCGATGCATCCCAGCAATCCACCGATGCAACACCCAGCGGCGAAATCGTCGGTTACTTGAAGGACGAAACCGGCAAGCCCATCGTCGGCGCAACGGTCGCATGCGGTGCGGTCATTGACGACACCAGAAAAGGCGGCGGATCAAACGCGGTCACGGATGCCGAAGGCCGGTATCGACTGAAAACGCCGTCACCGGGCATCTATGACGTGTGGCTGAAAAAGTACGACGAGCCGGGTTTCACGGCAGTGGCCGATGACGGACTGTTGGTCGAAGCCGACAGGGTCACGGCGTCCGAAATGACCTTAATCCTGGGCGTCCCCATCAAAGGAATCGTCACGCACGATGGCGAGCCGGTGTCTCGCGCAAAGGTGCATTGCCGCTCAACCGCGTTGTTAACGTCGTCAACTGCGGAAACGATGACGAACAACAAGGGCGAATTCACCTTCACGCTCCCGCCGGGGCGCTCGCATTTCCTCGTCGAAAGCCAACCGTTCAGCACCGGATTCAAACTCGCCGCGCGAAACTCCACCACGGTCGCCCGAGTCGACGACGAGCTTGGTGCCGAACCTGCCGCGCAACCGTTGGTCCGACTGGAGTTGCAGGCGTTCAATCCACAGTTCGGTTCGACGGATTGGCTGGAACAGTCAACTCCGGGATCGCAAGTGCTCGAGCAACTTGCGGCGGCCGACGTGACAGGCACCGTCGTCGATTCGTCCGGCACGCCGATATCCGGCGCGAAGGTGTTTCCAACCGATGGCGAGATCACCACGACCAATGAGCAAGGGGAGTTCCGCGTTACTGTGTCGAAGGGAACGCAGTTTGTCCTGCACGCATTCCAGTCGGGCTATCACGTCTGGGTCGGAACACCGACGGCTGGTGATGTTTTGAAGATCGTGATGGAGGAGAAATCGTCCGGAATTCAAAGTGACTCGCAAAACTAAGACGAACTGCGCAACGTGAATGGCCCGGCACTTCACTTCAGAAACTCCCAGATCAGTATCGCCAAGCCGCTATTGAGCCCAACTCGTATCCCACAACCACTCGTCTTCGGAGACCACAATGAACGTCACAAGGATTCTCACCGTCGCGATTCTTTTGCTCGCAGGAATCAGCACCATTTTGCGAGCCGATGATCCGTCTCAGACTAAGAACAACCTCAAGCAGATCGCCTTGGGGATGCACAATTTTCACGACATCTATGCAGCTTTCCCACCCCCTGTCATCACAGACAAGAATGGCAAGCCGGGACTCAGTTGGCGAGTCTACATCTTGCCGCTCATCGTGGGTGGTCGTCCGTTGTATGACCAATTTCATCTCGACGAACCTTGGGACAGCGAGCACAACAAGCAACTAATCGAAAAAATGCCCGACGTCTATCAGTCGCCGAACGATCCAGCGCTAAACCAAAAGGGGAAGACCCGCTACGTCGTGCCTCGCGGGGCTGGGACGATGTTCGAGAAAGACGGTAAGGAGGGTGAGTTTTTGCAACTCGGCCCTAAGATCAGCGATATCACCGACGGAACCAGCTGCACGATCATGACGCTGGAAGTTCACCCAGACGCGGCAGTGATTTGGACGAAACCGGATGACCTCGTGATCGACTTCAAGAACCCGCTTAAGGGACTGAAGTCCGCGAGCACTGGCGGCTTTCACGTGGGTATGGCCGACGGATCCGTACGGTTCGT
>JBBQRC010000043.1:0-13818 GCA_038215215.1 Pirellulales bacterium | reverse complement strand
GCAGTCGGGAAATCACTGGCGCAGTTGCAGGATGAGATCGACGCAACCGGCAAGCCGCAAAGCGCCGTCCTGACGGGTATCAGTGCTCAGGGGCAAATTGATATTGAAGCAAAAGACCTAGTAGCGCGGAACGTTGTAGGTTTCTTGCCAGGTAAAGGGGATTTGGCCAAAGAATTTGTCGTCGTCGGCGCGCATTACGATCACGTTGGCATGGGCGGTCCTGGCTCGCTGGCTCCCGGAACCATTGAGATTCACAATGGAGCCGATGATAACGGCTCAGGTACCACAGCGTTGCTCGAGGTCGCGAGACGCTTGGCAAATTCACCTGCCGATGCACCCAGACGTGGCGTTATCTTCATGGCGTTCAGTGGCGAAGAAAAAGGACTTTTAGGCAGCAAATACTACGTCCGCAATCCACGCTGGCCGCTGGAACAGACTGTCGCCATGGTCAACATGGACATGGTCGGCCGGTTGAAGGATAACAACCTAACCGTCTACGGAACGGGCACCGCTGAGGGCTTTGATGCCTTGGTGGAGGGTATGAACCAAGCCACACAATTTGTGCTCGACAAACAGGCGGCAGGGTTTGGACCAAGCGACCATTCCAGTTTTTATGAGCAAAATATTCCTGTGTTCCATTTCTTTACGGGATTGCACAACGACTATCATCGTCCCAGCGACGATTTGGAATGGATCAATCTGGAGGGTATGGCCAGGATTTCCAGCATGGTAACCAATCTCGTCACTGACTTGGCGTCGCGTTCTGAGCGACCGCAACCATTAAAAATCTCGGCGATTGCCGACGTCGGACGCACGGGCCAGCGCTCGCGCGTCACGCTGGGTATACAGATGCGACAAGACACCGAGGCCGTTGTGGTTGAATCTGTCAGTGAAGACAGCGGCGCAGCCAAAGCGGGTCTGCAAGCGGGTGATTCGATTGTAAAGATCGGCGATGCAGCGATTGCCAACGCGCGCGATTTGCGGCGCGTGATGGGTCGTCGCAAAGCAGGCGAAACCGTCGAGGTGACGATTACGCGGGGCGGTGCTGAGCAAAAGTTGCAAGTTACTCTTGGGTCAAATTAGCCGCCGATCTGGCAACAGGAAGTAGTCATGCCACGTTCGCCGACTCCTCGTCTGGGACACATTGTCGCGCGTTCGCTGATCTACTTCAGTCGCTCGCATCTGTCCCTGGCTGCAGGCGTTGCCGCGGCCACGGCCGTCATCGTTGGCGCCCTCGTAGTGGGTGATTCCGTCCGCGGTAGTCTCCGCGGACTGGTGGTCGACCGCTTGGGTAATTTGCAAAATGTCCTGCAAGCCCGGACTTTTTTTGACCCAGCCATGCTGACGGTGATACGCAGCCAGGACAGCGCATCGTTGCCAGTCGCCGAGTTCGAATTTGGACCGGCAATCATCTTGCCGTCAGCCACGGTAGAGTCCCGTCGCGAAGGACAGTTGTTACGCGCCTCACAAGTCCAAACGCTGGGTGTGGAGGCGGAGTTTTGGAAGTCTGCCTCTCGGGTGCAGCTGAGTGATCTTTTGGCGGATTTGGCGGAAGATGAAATCGCTATCAATGCGGGCTTGGCTGCCGAGTTGAGCGTGCAGGTGGGGGATCAAGTCACGCTACGGTTCGAAAAGAACTCGGGGATACCGGCAGACAATCCACTTGGCCGCCGAGACGAGGCGGCGGTGAACCTGCCGCGGCAGCAAGTGGTGGCGATTCTCCCCGATGATTCCATCGGTGGTCTCAGCTTGCGGGCCGGTCAAAGTATCCCCAAAAATGTTTTCATCGGCTTGTCGAGCCTGCAGCAAGCCTTAGAGACGGACGGAAAAGTAAACGCGGCCTGGACGACAGCCGACCGCAATCTGCCCGCTCAAAGCGCCAGTCAGCTCGAGACTTTAAACGCCGCTCTGTCCCCGCGCCTCGAAGATTATGGTTTGCAATTGGCGCACCATGTGCGGCAATTCCCCGAAGCGGGAGTCGATCTGCCAGCAGATGACAAGCTCGCCACCAAAGTCATTTTCGATTATTTCCAGCTTTCTTCCAAGGATTTGATTGTCGATGACGAGACGGTCGCAGCACTATTGAAATCCTTGAAGTCGAAGCCGCAGCGATTGAATAGCTACTTGGCGAACGCTCTGTACCGAGTGGATGAATCCGGGAACCCAGACAAGTCAAGTGAGGTGCCGTATTCGATTGTGAGTGGCATCGAATCAGGTGGAGCTGCGCGTATTGATGAATTCACGACATTTATGGTGGAAGATCCAAACGCGATTCCATGTTGGGTGAATAGCTGGTTGGCGGATCAGATGAAGGTCAAGCCAGGCGATAAGCTGCAGATCAATTACTTCGAACCAGAGACCGTGGATGGTCGCGAAGTCGAGGTGTCCAAGCAATTAGTCATTGTCGGCGTCGTGCCGATTGTGGAACCGGTCAAGCCGTATAGTCGCGATGAATTGGCCAAATATGCCGTATCGCCAACGCGGTTCAATGATCCCAATATGACCCCCTCCGTTCCCGGTGTGACCGATCAAGAATCCATCTCGAACTGGGATCTTCCATTCACTACCGACCGCGAGATTCGCCGTGTCGACGAAGAATACTGGAACAACCATCGCCTCACTCCCAAGCTCTTCCTGCGCTTTGAGGACGCTGCTTCGCCGCAAATGTTTGGCAGCCGCTTCGGTCGCGTCACTTCACTGCGCTTCGATGGTGCAGCCGTGGCCAGCGAACAGGCGCTGCGCAGCGAAATTGAAAGCGCCCTGTTCGCCATCAAGGCGCAGCAGGGATTGGCGTTCCAAGCACTTCGCGAGCAGCAATTGAAAGCCGCTTCGGGGACGACACCCTTTGACATGTTGTTCTTGTCGCTAAGCTTCTTTGTAATTGTCGCGGCGCTGCTGCTGGTGTCGCTGCTGTTTCGATTAGGCATCCAGTTGCGGACGGCACAATTGGGGTTGCTTTTGGCCCAAGGTTTCACCTCGCAGCGCGTCCGCGGCCTGCTGCTTCAAGAAACCGGTGTGGTGGCTCTACTGGGCGCAGGAGTCGGCGTTGTATTGGGCTTGCTGTACGCGAGGCTGATGATTGCGGGCTTGCAGACCTGGTGGCTGGGGGCGATCTCCGTAGCCTTTTTGAAGTTCAGCTACACCTTGCAAAGTTTGCTGGCCGGTGCCCTGTGTGGTGCCTTAGCCAGCCTGGCGACCATTTACTTTACGCTTCGTGCGCTCAGTCGTCAGGAGCCGTTGGCGTTACTGCGTGGCCCCGCTCAGGACACGACCACAGGTGCCCGATCGATGAGTCGCATGTGGATTTCGCTGGCTATTCTGTGTGTGCTGGTGGCAGTGGGATTGAGCGTGGTTGGCGCAGGACAGTCCGGCATGGGGCGGGCGGGAAGTTTCTTTGGCTGTGGCATGATACTGCTCACCGGGGCTCTCTTCGCCGCGCGCGAGTGGTTCGCCTCGCGTGGTGCGCTACAACCCGATCCAGCCAAGGCCAGTTTGTTGTGGCTGGCTTGGTTAGCCGTTTGCCGCAATCCGGTCCGCAGCGTACTTAGCCTGGGGCTGTTGTCCGTGGCGTCGTTCTTGATTGCCTCGATGGGGGTGTTTCAGATGTCCCCCACGGAACAAGGTTACGGTGGCTTCGATCTGCTGGCTGAAAGTTCTCAGCCGATCTACCGCAATATTGGCTTGCCGTCAGCCCAGCAGGCCACGTTAGGCGCGCAAGCCGATGCGCTGCGTGGGTCGCAGATCGTCAGTTTCCGAGCCCGGGTCGGTGAAGACGCAAGTTGCAATAATTTGTTCCAGGTCGCTCAGCCAACTGTGCTGGGGGTGCCAAAGCAGTTGAATGCCATTGACGAGGCAACGCCAGAAGAAAAGCGATTCCAGTGGGCCGCAGCTAGCCCTGACGAGAACCCTTGGCTGGCCTTGGATAAGGCAGCCAACGGGAGCGAAGATCAGCCGATCCCGGTCATCCTGGACCAAAACACGGCCATGTGGAGTCTCCATCAAGGTGCGTCCCTGGGGGCCATCACCAAACTGAATTACAACGAGCAGACCGTTTACTTCCAGACCGTGGGCTTGCTATCCAATAGCGTGTTGCAAGGTAAACTGCTGATTGGTGAAGATAATTTCAAAAGCCTGTTTCCAAAACTCAGCGGCTATCAATTTTTCATGATTGACTCGGGCTCTCTGGTACAAAAAAAAGTCATGGAAACATTGGAGAGTGGCTGGAGCGATGAGGGCTTGGATGTAGTGGTTAGCCACGAGGTTCTCGCACGGATGCTCAGCGTGCAAAACACCTACATCAGTGCGTTCCAGTCGCTGGGGGCCCTTGGCTTACTGCTGGGAACGTTTGGGCTGGCGGCCGTGCAGACGAGAAGCGTGATTGAACGTCGACGCGAGTTGTCACTCATGCGGGCCGTTGGCTTCAGTACCAATCGCATTGCGAGACTTCTGACCTTGGAAACCGCGCTGCTGCTGTTTGGCGGCATCTTGATTGGCGTCGCCACTGCGGCTTGTGCTATTGTCCCATACATTCTCGAAGTTGGTCCGCAGACCAGTTTGCTGCAACCCTTGTGGATGTTGGCGATTGTGCTGGTGGCTGGCTTCGCTGTGGCCTTACTTGCGGTCCGGACTGCCATGAAGATGCCCATCCTTTTGGGGCTTCGGTCAGAGTAGCGTTATGTCGCTTGATCCTCAGCTCCCTCGCGAAATCGTGCGGTACTTTCTCGAACCCTTGGCCATCCAATCCGCGGAGCGTTTTAGCGGTCAGGGATTGAGTGGTGCACGCGTTTGGAAGTGCATGAGCCAGCGGCACGGCCAACTCTGCCTGCGACGTTGGCCCAAGCTTCATCCGACAGAACCGCGTTTAACGTTTATCCATGCAGCGATGCGATTTGCGCGCGGGCGTGGCTTGAGCTTTGTACCGGAAATCTATGGTGACCTCGACAAAAGCTTCTACACGCTACAGGGCCATTTCTGGGAAATGACCGAGTGGATGCCGGGCCATGCCGACTATCTGCAGCGCCCCGCGCTCGTCAAACTTTGGTCAGCCATCGATGCGCTCGCCGATCTGCATCGCGCGTGGTTTGAACTGAGCAGCCAATGCTGTACGGGTAGTCCGGCGATTAACCAGCGTATCGACATGTTGGAGCGATGGCTGGGCGATCGCCAGTTAGTCTCCCAACTCGGCGGGTGCGTGCGCGACGCGAGTGAAGGTTCTTTATCTTTCGAGACCGTCAAGCGATTGCAAGTACAGGGCCCGAGCCTATTGCAGGCGCTGCAACGAATCGCTACAGAAGCGGTTACGCTACAACCTGTGCTACGCGACATCTGGAGCGACCATCTATTGTTTGCAGACCAGCGCGTGGTGGGCATCATCGATTACGGCGCGATGAATGTGGATGAGCGCGCGACCGATTTGGCACGCGTGCTGGGATCATTAGAACCCTTTAATGAGGAACTCCGTCGACAAGCTCTGCGGCGATACAACGAGAGTTACGGTGTGGACGCGGTTGACTGGGAGCGAATGGATTTGCTCGACCGGAGCGGCGCGCTGCTCACCGCCGTCCAGTGGATGCAGTGGTTAGTTCTACAACGCAAAGCGTTTGATATCGACACGGCGCAGTTATTTGCCCGCTGGCAGCGTGCCCTCGCCAGGATTGTGGTGGAGTGAGCCTGACGGTGGCCTGATGAAAATGTGAACGATCCGCAGAGCAGATCATCCGAAAAAGTCACTCCCCTCGCCCATGTACTCGGGGGAGACGGGTTGGGGGTGAGGGGCAGAATCACCAGCTAATTCGGCCCCTCACCCCGACCCTGGCCTGACGCTGCGGTAATTTTCCTATGGCGGTTCTTGTTGGGAGTGAACTTGTCCAGCCGGAAGCTTACATTCCACAAGTGTTGTGGGAATTTATTTGGATGCGGGCAGGGGCAATTTGGACTGCAACCAATCTTGCATGGAAAAGATCATCTTGTGGGACTGCTTGTCAATCTGGCGATTGATTTTCGCGACGAGCTTTTCGTTGGTGTCCTCGAGCTTGTTGTCGATGGCACCTTTGGCCCCTTCGCCTAGCACCTTGGCAAAATCCCCGCCGATTTGACTGACACGCCGCATGCGAAAGTAGCTGAGCTCAACCAGGGCTGTATCAATATGTGGCTTGAGCATCACATCGGGTGGAAGTTTAAGCGGATTGAGCTGAAGCTGCACGGAACCGGCCATCGTCAGCTTGCAGACCGCATCGGCATTGGCACTGACACTGATCACCTGTACATCGCGGACCCATTGGCTCATCCGACCGAAGACGTCGAGCAGTCCCTCGACTGATACGCTGAAGGCGATGCGTCCATCGGGGGTGGATTCCAGACGTTGGAATTCGATGTGCAGATGCTTCTCCGGCTCGACGAATTCAACGCGATATTTGGTCCAAGTCCCGGAGTTCACCAATTTTTTCTTTCTTTTGGTTTCCAACTTCATCCCTTCGCGCCGAAGTTCGACACCGTCCCAGACTTCGCGCTGATGCCCCCACTTGCGATCATCTTCGTAGGTGGGTGGCAAATTTTCGCGTATGAGACTGGTTAACCACGCGATGAGCTGCGGAGAGGCAAAATCACCCACCGTGGTGGTATGAGATACCGGCAACGCGAGAATTTTTCGATTGCTGGCAAAGACTGGCTCGCGCTCCAGTTGCGCTGCGGCCGGCGCGACCTGTGTTGGGCTAACAGCCGGCGCCTCGTGTTCTGGTGACTGTGCAGAGAGACGCGCCGCGGCCATTCCGCCGACTAGCAGCAAGCACAAAACACGAATTTTTGTGGAGAAGGGCACGCCATGACCACTTGTTAGGGAACGCCTGTGTCTGACCAATACCCCAGGTTAGCAGCGCATGACCCTGTAAGCGAAGTTCAGTTTGTGTAGATTTTGCTCGGAACGTCCGTCGCCACGGGGGTTAGCGAGCCGAGTGCAAGAGGGGCGCGGGCCGCTAATGCACACAGGTAACTTTGGCCTAAATCAATCCAGTTGCTCAACCAAGATCATGTTGCCCCGCACTTCGACGACTCGGATGGCGGTACCCTCGTCGATCATTTTGCCTGTGCCGATGACAGGCACCAAATCGCGACCAAACTCCGCTTTGCCTGACGGATTCAGCCGCGTTTTCGTGATCCCTTCTTGGCCGAGTAGGTGCTCGTAATGCACCAGGGCCTCGCGATCTGACAGTTCTTCAAGGTCGGCTGTTCCGGCAGGTTGCAGGGTCACCCAGCGGAGCATCGGCAGCCGTTCCAATTGCTTGTGCATGACGAGCAAGCCAATCATTCCTCCTAGGGCCATGCAGGCAACCCAAAAAAGGTTCATCGAGACTTCTTGCAATTGGGCCGATGTCGTGGGCCAAATAAAAGTTTGGCTCGCGAGCACGATCGAGACTAAGAGCATCAGCAAGCCGCCAATACCAAAGACACCAAAACCAGGGAGGACAAACAGTTCAATGCCGAGTGCGATCAGGCCGGCGACGAACAGGATTACTTCCAGCCACTCGACATTACCGTTGAGCCCCTCGATCCAGAAAAAGCCTAAGAAACATAAGGCAGCGAGAAAGCCCCCCACGCCAATACCAGGGCTGCCAAGTTCGGCCATGAGCGCAAAGAAGCCCAGTGTCAGTAGCACGCGGGGCAACCATCCCTGTGCGAGCAACTTCTGAATTCCGGCATCGATCCAAGGGAGCTTGAACTCAGGTGGTACGGCGTCGATGCCTAAACGATTTAGCGCGATTGCTTCGGTCTCTTCCACGGTATCAATCAAGCGGTATTTGATGGCGGTGGCAGGGTCGATGGGGCCGCCCCCCGCTATCGTTTCTTTGGCCAACCACTTGGCGGCATCGTCCTGTAGCGCGAGTTGCCAATCTGCAAAGGGGGAGCGACGTCCCGTGTCCTGATTGATGTACTCTTTGACCTGGACTTCGTTATCCAACAAGGCGGAGAGAAAGGCTGCGGGCCGTCCCGTTTCCTGCGCTAAATTGCTCAATACAAGCTGCGTCGACCGCGTACTGAGAGATGTCGTTTGCCCAGGTTTTTGACTGGGACCAAGCGAGCCGCCAGCGATCAAGATAACTTCATCGCAGGCCAACGGGACCAACGAGGCGGCTCCGCTACCGCTGCCGGTAATCAGGCCAATCGTAAACACGTTGCCTGAATCGATTTCGGCGATGTAGCTGGCCAATCGCGAAGCTTCCTCGAAGCTCGATTGGCTGGCCTGCAGTTTGATGATAATCGAGTTGACATTGCCGCCACGAATCTGTTCCGCGATTCCGCGTATGATTTGGTTGACGCGAGCGGAGGTTAAGTCGCTGGAAAGCGTCAAGAGCATGGGACGCAAGTCGCTGGGCAGTTGACGCGGAGGCCGCAGCGCACTGGAGAGACCAATCGCTGGCCCAAGCTCACTGAAATCGCTGACCGTGCGGTCGATCCACCGCTCATTACGCATCATTTGACCAGAATAGGCAGCTAGATTTCCTCCCGCCCAGAGCGTCTCCTCGCGGACAATCTTGCCTGCTTGACGCAGCTCGGTTGCTTCCACCTGGCCCAGCACCCGCGTCGAGCCATCGGTGGCCTGAATCTTATGAACTTCTTGGTTTGGATCGAGCATTGATAGCACCACGGGGACGGGCAAGGTTTGCCGACGTTGCGCAACATCGCGATAAGCGCTAATAACAGTCGGGTCAGCACTTGGCTCATCCGCTGCCGCGCGTCCGAGTTCAGCCGAGGGAGCCGAGACGATCTCCGCGCACGCCAAAACGGGCAGAACCGCGTGTCCCTCAACGGAAGCAGGCAGATAGGCTATCAACCGCACACGAGCCGCCGACGGACTAGTCAAGTACCTCGCCAGGGCCAGACAACGTTCAAATTGACTGCCGCGAGTGAGCAGACCCTGGTCCACCAGCGCCTCACCGCTGGCGCCGGGCAACGTGAGCGGCGCGGCACGAAAGGCGAGCACCACGACAGGTGGCGCATCCAGTTTGCCAGCGTTCCTGGCGATTTCCTCAATTTGACGCTTAACAATCTCATCGCGATCACCAACCAGTGGTAGTGGCACTTCAATTAAGTGTCCCTGGCGGCCCAAGGCGGGTGGGGCGATCTGAACCGCGCGACCGACCACGCTTGAAAGGCTGACGAACAAAAGGCCGCAGATCAACCCAAGCAAGCCCGACTTAATGTGGCCCAATCCGAAGTGGCCCAATCCGAAGTGGCCCAGACAGTTGCTAACATTTAGCCACCCTGCAGGCCTTTGCTGCTTAACACAGGGCGACAATTTTCGGCTTATTCCAATCATCATTGATGAACCAATTCTTAACATTCTTCGCATTGCTACCCGCGCGCCGCTTTCGTCAAGCTGCGTGGGCTGTTCGGTATTGGCCGTGCGGTAAGCCGGGCCCAAAATATTATACGGCTCGGAGCACTTGTGCTGTTGAATTCCCGGTGCTGTCCGCGAGCAGAAAGGGTCAGTAACCGTGGCACAGCGCTCCGCAATATGGTTTTGGTGTTGAGCCATTGGTGTGAGGATAGCGCGAATGATTCAATCGATTTCGACTCGCTATCTGCTTGCCACAGTGGCAATTATTGTGCCAGATCTCCAGCCACGTAATCCAAGGCACGAGTCTCCGCTGCACGCCAATTCTCAACCTAGACAATGTACTAGGCACTAATCCAGCCAGAACTAGTCGGCAAATTTGGTTGGATTGAACAAAGAAAGGACAGGCAATGTAAATTGACGACAGCGGTCGGTTCTGGTAAACTCTGCGGATTAATAAGGGATAACCAGATATGACGATCGCACGTTCAAAGTTGGTAGATGTTGCCGTAAGCCGTTGGTATCATTGCATTTCAAGATGCGTCAGAAGGGCTTTTCTCTTCTCCGAAGGGGAGGATTCCAGCTCGGGTGGCCGCAAAGATTGGATCGAACGACGACTGAAGGAACTTGCAGAAATTTTTGCAGTTTCCGTCGGTGGCTTTTCGGTGATGGACAATCATCTACACTTGCTGCTTCGGCTTGATTCGCTCAAAGCTGAGGAATGGAAAGCAGAAGAAGTCGTCAATCGCTGGTTGAAGCTTTTCCCGCCCCGTGGTACTGATCGCAAGCCGCTGCCACCTGAAAAGCTAAAGGCGCTGGTGACTGAACGATTGAAGGATGCGAAGTGGATCGCTTCGACGCGTGAACACTTGGGCTCGCTGAGCTGGTTTATGAAGTGCTTGAAAGAACCGCTGTCGAGGATGGTCAACAAAGCAGAGAATTGCACCGGAGCGTTTTTCGAAGGGCGCTTCAAATCGATCGGGATTTTGGATGAAGAAGCACTGTTGTCGGTGTGCGCTTACATCGACTTGAACCCAGTGGCGGCTGGTATTGCGGCAGTTCCAGAGGAGAGTGACCATACGTCGGTGAGGGCTCGCGTCGAGCATGTGAAGAAGCAGGGACGTGTGCAGGATCTGCAAGCCGCCCGTGCTGGTAGCGTCGTTGGATCGCGAGCGTCAAAGGAACTGGAGGAGGCGCTGTGGTTGATTCCGATCGAGGATCGCCGTCAATTAGATTCGCAGCGCGAAGGGATGCTCAGCGGTTTTACGTTGGGCAACTATCTGATGCTGGTTGAGTACACTGGTCGACTGCTACGCGAAGGCAAAGCATCGATATCGGCAGAGTTGTCTGACATCTTCGAGCGGCTTGACAGTTCCGCAGCGCTTTGGCAAGCTCGACTGCAGAAGCTCCGTGGCGGTCGAGGTCTTGGTCGTTTTCTTTCGACCAGTCGCCAGCGGTTGCGCGAGGTCGCGCAGAAACTTGGCGTCCATCACCTCGCCAATCTAGATGGTTGCCCTGCCTAGAGTCGCCGAAGTCGTTGCCTGAACGCATTTTCAAAACCGTTGAGCTTGCGTCGCATGGCCTGGAGGGCCGATACCCGAACGCTGATATGATTCAATCGGGCCAACGCTCGACGCGAACGCACTGGGACGCATCGCGCGAACTACAACGCCCTCGAAACATACTTACTGTAACGGATGTTGCGGTTCGAACAGCGACCAGTTAAACGGCAACATAAACGCTTACCGCTGATCCCTTTGCATCGAGCACCCCGGGTTACGCGATGCTCGCCCGCAGGCTCGCATCACTCACCCGGGGCTAACGTTGTGCCGCCACTTTGTGGCTGGTCAATCGAGTTCGGCGAGATGTTGGTTGTGCCAAACAACGCCTCCGAAGTTTCTGACGGCTGTCGATATGAAGTGCGGGTTCCGGATTCCTTTGTCCATAGCAATCGCATGGCCTGTCCTTCCATTCTGGCTTACTCGAATGCGATTTACCACATTGTTGCTCTGGGGATGGCCGGCGGGGTGGACGCTTTTCGCAGGTCAGACTTGTTGCGACCTCGGTGGAGCTGTGTAGGTCTTGGAATCTCACTTGCTCAGTCGCCGTGTGAATTGTTTAATCACCTGGGGTTACGCGGAAACTCGTGGCACTCGTTTACGCTCACCCCAGGCTATAACCTTCCGCTACTTCGTAGCTATTTCAGAATCATCGCAGCACCTAACAGCTTACTGGTGTGGACGACCAGCTACAAAGTACGACAGAATGAGATCGACCGAGGTTCGTGGTCCCTAATTGCCTATTGTTAGATGCCAAATCATGCGTCCAGCGCACGGAGAAGATAAAGGTATCAGGGGGGGTGGCGCAAGCCGGAGAGAGGCAGCGAAAGACTTTAGGCTAGTTGGCTTTGAGGCGGTCAGCCATTAGATTGTGGGATTGGTCTGGTGCCGCGATCTGCCGTCGGTCGAAGTACCAAAGTTCTGGCAAAGTCCTGGCAAAGTCCTGGCAAAGTCCTGGCAAATTTCGAAAGAGCAGCGTCGCATGAGCCTTGAGGCAGTTGATATCGATGGCGTCCAATTGCGATTGGCTGCGCCGCTTACGAATCGCGCGGAGTGGATTGGGCAACGCGAAGTTCTCAAGCAATTATTAGCTTGTTGGCTTGTGGTAGACGACGAAGATTTGCCCCTGACGCCACGTTTGGTGGGTGTCCCTGGCATCGGTAAGACCGCCCTAGCGATGGCCGCCGCGGCCCAACGCCATCAGGACTTGTTCGTGTTCCAGTGCACTGCGGACACACGACCGGAAGATTTACTGGTGACCCCTGTCCTCAGTCAAAATGGTTCGATTGCCTACCACGCATCGCCGTTGGTCACCGCTATGATTCGCGGTGCCGTGTGCGTGCTGGACGAGGGAAATCGCATGAATGAAAAGTCGTGGGCCAGTTTGGCTCCACTGTTCGATCAGCGTCGCTACGTCGAATCGATCGTGGCTGGGATTGTTGTGCCCGCACATCGCAATTTCCGGTGCGCGGTGACGATGAACCAAGATGATTCGACCTACGAGATCCCCGACTACATCCTCAGTCGCTTGCAGCCCACTTTGCCACTTGGCTTTCCCAATCGCCAAGACGAATTGGCGATATTGCAATACCACCTTCCTTTCGCTGAAGCAGAAATGCTCACGATGACGGTCGAGTTCCTGCAGCGATCTCATGAACTGCAGCTTGATTTCTCAGCCCGCGATGGACTTAATCTCTTGCGTTTCGCCCTCAAGCGTTTGGCGCAAGAGCCAACTCATCCAGTGGCCAAAGACGCAGCCTGGCGCGAAGCTTTGCAATTGTGCCTTGGCGACGACGCCCTTAATCTCGACGGATTGGCCGAACGCAAGCGACGCAGTTTGGGCGGTGACGTTATGCCGCTAGGGCTAGGCGATTTCTTTTTTGACCCAGACGATCCATTGCATCCCGATTTCGATGGCGATGATGACGAAGATTTGTAGCCCGGCTGATGAAAGCGATGACTCGAATTCCCACTTGGCATTTCACAGGGAGCTGATCGATGGATGTTCGCGGCTTGGTGTTGCTCGTTCTGCTGACGTTCGTGGTGCGCGGCATGGCGGCGGATAAACCGCACATTTTATTTTTGCTCAGCGACGATCACAGCTATCCGTTTGTGAGTTGTTATGGTGATACGAATGTGCGCACGCCGACTCTCGATCGGCTGGCGAACGAGGGAATGCGGTTTCATCGCTGCTTTACGGCTGCACCGCAGTGCGTCCCCTCCCGTGCCGCTTTTATGACCGGTAGGTCGGCGGTGGCAGCTCGCATGACGCGATTTTCGGCCCCGCTGCCCCGCGATGAGATTATTTTCCCCGAATTGCTGCGGCAGCAGGCCGGTTATTACACCGGAATTTGCGGTCGCAGCTACCATCTGGATGGCTCAAACAAAACTGGACAGTCGACCGTCGAAGTCTTCAAGCAAAACGGCCTGAAGACCTTCGTAGATCGAGTGGACTTTTTGCGGACCGGTCCCGACCAAGGTGTGGCGAAACAGGTGGCCGAGTTTCTTGACGCAAGGCCTGATGGAAAACCTTTTTTTATGTGGGCGAACTTTAGTGATCCACATCATGTGTGGAACGCTCCCGCGAAGTTTCGGCCTGATCCTGCCTCGCTGAAACTGCCGCCGCATTGGCCTGATCTGCCAGGCATGCGCGAAGAATTGGCTGACTATTGTGCCGAAGTAAACCGTCTTGATGCGACGCTGGCCGAGGTGCTGGCCATTCTGGAAAAACGCGACCTGCTGGATAAAACCCTGGTCGTGTTTGCCGGCGACAACGGTGCCGCCCTACCGCACGGAAAAGGCTCGCTGTACGACCCAGGATCTAACGTACCGTTGATCGTCCGTTGGCCGGGAGTGGTCAAGCCTGGGACAGAATCGAGCGACTTGATTAGCGGTGAGGATCTGGCGCCTACTGTGTTGGCTGCGGCC
>JBBQRC010000042.1:0-13827 GCA_038215215.1 Pirellulales bacterium | reverse complement strand
CCAACGCTCGCTTGAAGCAATGGGTGCGTGAGAACGTCGATACAACACTAACCTCCAAACGCAACCTCGCCTACACAGAATCAAACAATCAACTCGCGTGTTAGGAAAAACCAATGAAATTACATTTTCATCAGGCCACCCTAACCCTCTCCCCTGAGTACATGGGAGAGGGGACTCGCAAATTGCTTAACCCCTTGCCATTCGTACCGGACACTTATCTACCTGCTTATTGCTTAGTATAACTTCTCGCGAAAGAATTCGGCCAACCGAATTGTAAAGCGATGACCTACGGGACAGATGAGCCATGCGAACCATGCAACTTGTCAAGGAACTGCCCGGCGACTTCGCGATGTCGGCTGAGCTTCTGTCCCATACGATTGAGTTGGCTGACCATCACGCTCATCCGTGGGTTGCCACTGAAGAAATCCCTGTGGTGATCAATGAACCGCCAGTACAGTGCGTCCCATACTTCACACCAAGGTCCTTTCGAGTAGTCGCTCATTTTCAAGATGTAACTTGAGCCGCTAATGTAGGGCTTAGTCGTCATCAGGCCTCCGTCCGCGTGTTGACTCATGCCATACACGTTAGGAACCATCACCCAGTCGTACGAGTCGATAAACAGCTCCATAAACCATTGATAGACGGCATCCGGATCGATATCACATAGCAACATAAAATTTCCCAGCACCATCAGCCGCTCAATGTGATGGCAGTAGGCGTACTTGAGCGTCCGGCGGATACTCTCATCGAAGGGGATGATGCCGGTAGTGCCTGTGTAAAACGCAGGAGGGAGTGGACGCGAGAGGTTCCAGGCATTGCGAGTACGCTGATGCGATCCTGCCTGCCGATAAACCAGCCGAATGAATTCGCGCCAGCCGATAACCTGCCTGATAAAGCCTTCTAGGGAATTAAGCTCAATCTCGTCACGCTTGCTGAGGACATGATCAATGACTTGTTGTGGCGTCAGCAAACCGATGTTGAGCATGGGGGTTAAAACGCCGTGGAAAACAAAGGTTTCTCTTTGCGAAATGGCATCTTCAAAATCACCAAACGAGGCTAGGCGCTGGTCGCAGAAATCTTCGAGCCAGGCCGTTGCGTCGCCGTAGGTGACTGGATACGCAAATTCCTCTGCCTGTCCGATGGCCAGCGGGAACTGCTTGGCGACATACTGCTTGGCTTCCCTGACGCTTGCCCGCTCGCGGGGGCGGGCGATGGCGGGCACGAGGCATTTTTTGGGAAGTTTTTTTCGATTATCCGCGTCAAACGTCCACTTACCTCCAACGGGCTTGCCTTGTGCGTCGAGCAAGAGGCCGAGTCGCTTACGTTGCAGCCTGTAGAAGTCGGTAAACGGATAGTGATCGCGATTCTGACCCCATTGCGTCATGACTTCATCGGGCGTTAGGAAGGCAGGGTCTTCGCACCATTGGAGGTTGACTTTTGCCCGTGCGCATCCTTGGCCGACGCGCTGTTTAAGCCAGGTGTCGGTCGGCTCGACTGCCCAAGCTTGCTTGATCTTCAATTGCTTCAGGATCTGGCCAATTTCCCCGGAATGCTGAATACGCGCCGATTCTATCCGAACAACTTGTTTGCCCAGTTGACGACAATGCTCCATGAATTCGGTCATCGACGCGCGATGCAAGATCAGTTTTTGGCGATGGAAATGGAACTGCGTGAAATAGAGTGGATCTTCCACCAGCAGTACCATTGCCGCTTCGCATAAGGCTGGGTTTTCGCTCCATAATTGGTGAGGGTAGACGATGGCTGCGGAGTGATGCGTCATTTAGGCAACTCATCGAAAAGCGAAAGTTGTTTTGGTCCGATTGGGCGGGTGGCGCTGCTGTGTTCATGCAGACTACCCAGCACACGACCTGCCAATGCCATACCACTTTTGAGCGCTCCCTCCACGCGCGGTCCACCACACCAGTCCCCACAAGCCCCCAACCAGTGCGCGTTATCCCAAAGTGCTGATTCTGGCAATGATTCGGCGGGGCGGGAGTAGAGCCAACGATGTGCGGCAGCGAAACAGATCTGTGGCAAGGCCTGTCCAACCACGCGTTCTGCCTCGGTAGATAAGCTCTGAATGACTTGTTCCTTCGTTGTCTCTAGATTTTCATTCGCCCAGGGCACGGTCGAATGCAAGACCCAGGTTTCGACCGATTGAGAGCGCATCGGCTTGCTCGAATCGCGAGCCAGCCAGCTCAACAGGCCTTGGTTCACAAACGCGCCGTCAAAGGGCACCTCCCAGGGCTGATCGAGCGCTAGCATAACCGCCCAGCAAGGTAACATCTCGACTTGGCTTAGGCGCTCGCGCCATTGGCAGGCTGTTGGCAATTGTCTGGCCGTCTGCAAGGGAGGCGTATTCCAGAGCACAATATCGAATACACCGAGCTCACGGCCATCGTCGGCGAGGAGTTGATAAGCCCCCTCGATTCGAGTCGCCCCGGCAACGTGCGTGTCGAATTGAATGACGAGCTCGGCTGCCAGATGCTTCGTCAGCGCGTCCATCGAGGGAACTCCCACGTAACGCGCATGAACGGGCAGCGCACTGAAGTGCTTGGGCTCATCGATCGAGACAATCTTACCGTGCCACTGAGCAACGTGATTGTCGGCCACCCAGGCATCAAGATATCGTTTGACATTGTGATCGCGACAGGTGAAATACTGTGCACCGTGATCGAACTGATGCATATCATCAGCTCGCCTTGTCGAAGCCCGTCCACCCGGGCGATAGGACTTTTCAAAACACTGAACACTCAGACCATGATCCTGCAAGATCCGAGTGCACATCAAACCGCCCAACCCCGTGCCAATCATGGCGATGCGTGGCGCCGGGACAGCAATCATTCGGTCGACTCTCTGTTCGTACGCAGTCATATCCGTCCGTTGCTCATGCACCGCGATGGGGCGTGGCCGGACGCTGCCGGATATAGGTTGTTCCGGCAAAAACGGTCTATCGAATTGGCCGAGGCACCATAAGATGCCACCGTATGAGGCCGGATCTCGGCCATCGAGCGCGTAACGATGATTGAGATCAATGAGCCGTTCAAGTGCTTGGTGATGATCGCGCGACCACTGCAAGAGTGCCTTGCCCCAGGTCATGCGAACGTTGTTATGCAATTCGCCATGTTTGAGCAAACTGCGTTGGGCAGCATCCCAGAGTCTCGCGCCAGATTTTGCCCGCGCCAGCGACTCCCAGGAGAGCACAGTGCGAGGATCACTGCCATGCCTCTCAAGTGTGTCAAGCGCCCATTGGGGTAGACTTGCGACCGATTCTAAATCCTGTCGATAGTAGCAGAACGAATAGGCTAATTCGCGCCAAATTAGCAGCTCGTCCAGGTACTTTTCAGCACCGTCTGCTGCCGCCTCGCGCGCTAGACGAAAGGGTGAGACCATGCCGTAGTGCAGGTAAGCGGACATGCGACTGACTCCATCAAGCTCGATTTGGTTACGCCGCTTCGCATAGTGCCGCAGTCCGTCCTTGCGAAAAGCCTCCCAACGGGCGTAACCCGCCCTGGACCCGCCGCGCGTATCCGCTACAGGGCCGATGGAGTGATCGATGTCACATTCTGCCACCAGCGCTGACAAGCTTCGATCGGCGAGTGGGAGCGATGGGAACGGAAGCCGAATCTCGCGGCCTGTGCTGCAGGTCGTGACTGGCCACGGACGATGCATGCGCTTGCGATAAAGTTTGTCTGTGGCCTCGCGAAAGGCGAAAGCCCGATCGTAGGCTCGTCCGACAAGCCGCATGGGTACGAGGCACGCAGTATCCACCGCCACAACCGCCGCCGAGTTCGACTCGACGAGTCGCTCCGTCCAATGTTTGGTGTCCTCGATGGGGAAATCATCGGTGACTACCGCTGCAGAGGAAAGTGCGAGTCGCAGCAGTCGAGGGTAGTTCTGTGTGGGACGCTCGAGGTGAAAGAGATATGGAATTCCGAGTTCTGCGTAGTCAGCCTGCAAGTCCCTCGCCGCCTCGAGAATGAACGTGTGATGCCGATCTGATGCAAAGCGGTAAGTCTGCGAAAGCCCTTGATAGACGACCAACGGCAAATTGAGGACTTCCGCCAAGCGAATGGCCACGTCTAGTGCCGGGTTTTCGTCGCTCCTCAAGGCGTGATGCGTCCAGTAAAGAACTTGGCGGTACGGATGCCGGCGACGGCCCGGCGTTCGCAGCCAGGCCCGTTCGGCTAAATGACTGGGCAGGGCATTCAGGAATGCGTGAAAGTCAAAAGCTTCAGTCATACGAGCGCGGGGATTTCGCATCCCCCAAAGCTCTTGGTCTGGCCTGACCACAACATTCGCGTAGGAGGCATCTGACGACTCGAATTGGCCAACATGACAGGCTTCATCACGTTCTCGCAAGCGGGCTGTGCAACAGGAAATGGAGAATCTTCGCTTTACTATAGAGGGCATGACAAATGACAGGATTTGGAGGGCCTGCCTGAGATGCCTGTCCTTCATGGACCAGCTATTTCAATCGAGCCCAAAACTCGAACTTGTTACATCGCTGAGTTCAATTAGATTCCTTGGTCTGAGCTGGCTCGGCAATAGGATTACGTAAAGAGATGGCCCGCTGTTGCAGTGCGGCAGTTTGCTCCGTGATCTTCTGCAATTGGGTGCTGAGTAATGAGAGTTCATCGTGCAGCGTTAGAAATCCCCGTTCGGCGAGCTTCTGCTCCAGCCCGCCACTCTTGGCTTCCTCTTGCGCTTCTTCCATGCTGCTAATGATCACACCCGTGAAAAGATTCAGCATGATCATGGTACCGAGCAGAATGAAGGACATGAAATAGACCGCAGCAGCGACAGGCTGTGCCTCGGAGGTGCGTTCACGATCTGCCAATACTTTCCATGAATCGTCATAGGTGACATCCGATCCTAAAACCTGCGTGTCGCGGACATCATTCCAGCCTTCGAGCGTCAGGACCTGAAAGAGAGTTGCCGCAGTGGCATGCAGACTGCCGAATCTTATCGGATCATTCTTGCCGAAGGTTACCGTACCAATAACCGAGTAAATGTAAAAATGCAAACCGAGCAACACACCCACGTAACCCAAAGATGGAATCGATTTGAGTAGGGCACTGACGAGCAATCGCAAACGCGGCAAAACGGTAATCATACGCAGCGCACGCAAAATTCTTGCCATCCGGATGACTGCGGCCGAATGCATATCCAGCGGCATCAAGCAGATCAAGACGATGGTGAAGTCAAACAGATTCCAAGGTTCCTTGAAATATAGCCAAGGCCTCCTACCGCAGGCGACAATCTTCATCGCGATTTCGATAACAAAGGCTCCCAAGATGCCATTTTGCAATGCTTGCAGCGTTTGGCCCGCCTGCGTTCCGTCACTAAAACCCGGGTATGTCTCCAAACCGACCAGAATGCCCGAAAGGACGATCAGCGCCAGGATAAGGCGACCAAAAAACTTGGAGTTAGTTATTCGTTTACAAAGTTCGACCACTGCACGCACTCCCGCGAGAACGATTGCGTATCTTAAATGTACTGTTTAGGTTGACCGGGGAATTCCCGCGTTGATTTTGTAAGTCTGTTGTTTGAGCCATGCAAGAGTTTGTAATGGAGATTCCGGATCGTCAGACTGGCACAATTCCTCAAGCCTGGATGCATTGGCAGGATTGAGGTCAAAGGTGAGGCCGACATCTGCTAAGGCCATTCGCGTTAGCTCATAAAGCGCAAGCGAACGCACTAATTCCTGAGGCCATTGATGGGCCAATTCGCAAACCAACTGCGCCGTAAAGCGGATGTGTGATGCCGCTTGGCTCTGGTCCTGCTGGCCTCCTCCAACGGCGAACAGGAAGCGTGTTACCAACTTTTCTGAAGCCTTGACCAGGGAAGGCAACTTATCGCCGTCGAGGACTGTCTGATCGGCCAAGCAACCAGAAATACGGGCTAACCAATTCTCGGTCGTTTGGCGAGTCAACGATACTGGCAAGCCCATCAGAACGTTGGTTGCACCGTTTGCATCGTGGGGAATTCCAAGTTGTCCGGAAAATCCGATAACGCACGGAACCGTTCCGGAACTCAGTTCAACCCAAACTTCCTCTCCCTGTTCAAGCTGGTGATGCAAGACTGCTTCCTCTCCCAGCACCGTTACTTGGGAAGCCGACGAGCTGGTATTGCGAAAGCGGACGGAAACTTTTGGAGTCAGATGATTTGGCGGTGCACTGGCAGGTGTGGTTACCGCAGGGACGGCTGTCGCGGTCGCATAGATTTCGTTGGCAAGGTCGAGTGCCTCGCGATTCTCAGACACGGCCAAAGCAAAAATCAAATTCGGAAGCAGCCGTCGATACTTTGGATGTGTTTCGCTATTTGGTACTAGAAGCGTTTCAGATTCACCGGTCTTTTCATTTCGTTTTTCGAATTCCAGGCGTTCGCCCGACTCTCGCACTTGCCAACCATGGAGGCTTAAGTAGGCACGTAGTTGCTGGGGACGAATCCTTGAAAACAAAGTTTGAATGTTTTGGATCACCGTCGCTTTTTCCTAAGTTAAGGCGCACCGGGCCGCGATCGCAGTTCTAAGATGGCGGATTGAAACGCGAGCGCAAATGCGGGCGTATCGCAAACAGTGGACTCAATCAAACGAGATCGCAGAGTCTCGCGGGTGCGTCTCAACGCGGGCAGATCGCTCGCCAACTGAACCGCATGGCGGACGTACTCTTCGGTGGAATTTGCGTCGGTGAATGGTAGTTCAAGTGGAGAAAAAATACTAGCGACCGCGCGACCTGCCATGCGGTCCGACCGCAAAAAAACAACCGGTGCACCCATCCAAGTCGACTCCAAAGCCACCAGAGGATCATTAACTGGAAATGGATCGAGTGCGATGTCTAGCAAGGCGTAGCGTGACAATCCCGGGAAGTCTTCCGCTGGGTAGCCGAAAATTAGTCGCTGCGCTTCAATGCCGCGGTGCTCAAACCATGACTGGAAATCCTTTTGGACGCCACTGTCTAGGAATGCCGTATGGACGAGTCTCAGTTTCGAACCGGCTGTTTCAAGCAGAATCTTCGACCAGACGTCGATGACTTCGTCCGAGATCTTCCCTGGGCTCGTGCCGCTCCCAAAGGTTATCCAGCCCCGTTGGATGAATGGAGCGGGAGGCATTTGGATGTCAAGGTTCGGTGGCTTGTAGGCCATGTAGGTCTTGGGGAGCCAAATAGGTGACTCGGAGAAATGTGCCGACAGTTCTACCGGCAAGACGGTCTGGTCCGCGAGGACGTAGTCCATCTGTTCGACACCTGTCGTGGCAAGATAACCGGCCCAAGCGATCTGAATATTGGCGGCCCGCTCCGCAAAAACTTCCAGCCGATTGTGGAGACCATGTCCAATCAAGTCAAACAGTACATCGATTTGGTCTTCGCGAATTCTGTTGACTAAATCTGCGTCGGATAAATGAGCAGTTTTCACGTCAGTATCGACATCTTTAATGCTCGCGTCTTTAAGGACACTATCTGGCAGAGTTGAAGCAATGTGATCGCAGTAAAGGAAGAACTCGCAACGCGATCTATCCGCGTGCTGCAGTAGAGGTTTCAGCCAGAAGTCAAACACATTCACTTCAGCTTGAAAGTCGTTATAGAGAAAGCCGATGCGAACTGGGCGGGAAGGCATTGGGCGGGACGGAGTATTGCCATCGTTGGCTGGGCCGTTAGCAGGTAATGTTCTGGCGGGCCCGGGTCGCAAATGCCTGTTGGCCATGGCGACCGATTCGCGGTAAATTTCCGCAGCACCAATCTCGGGGCGGTGGTTGAGCAGCCTGAGCCAATGGCTGTGAAGCTGAGCGGAATCGGCGGCTTTACTGCGAACCCGTTCGAAGCAGAATAACGACTCCGTCCTGCGACCGCGGGCGAAGTTAAGCACGGCAATTTGTGAAAGAATCGCGGGGTCCTCAGGATATTTTTCAAGTGCTTCCAACAAGTTCAACATTGCTTTGCTAAAGCCGTGAACCCGCTGGTGCAACTGTGCCGCCAAGCAGCGTGACTCTTGGTCTAGAATTGCCAGTTGTTCCGGCGACTTAAGCGCCTTGATTCCCGCATCGACATCGCCAGACCACAAACACCCCCGCAAGTATCTATTGAAAACCTCTGTTGTGGGGACGGAGACACGAAAGGCCTCTCGAAAACAATCATTGGCCGCCTGCCAGTCGCCCACTTGGGAATAAGCGGTCCCTAAATTACCGAGGATGCAAACCGCGTCAGCGGACTGGCGATCCGCCAGCTCCAGAGCTTGACGAAAGACATCAATGGATTTTTGGATGTTGCCGCCAGCAGCCAGTGAGTTGCCGATATTGTTGAGCGTCCCCCAGGCGGGGTCGAGCTTGAAAGCCGTTTCGAAAGCTTCGACAGCGGCCTGGAAGTTATCCATGGCAAAAAAAGTGTTGCCCAAATTGAAGAAGCCCGCCTCAACGGCGGGAGCCAACTGCGTCACGGTCGAAAAGCACCTTACCGCCAGCGCCAAATCACTGAACTGAAGTGCTAGAATGCCTAATTCGAAATGAGCTCGTGCATCCGCCGGGTTCTCGTTGAGGATTTGCAGTAGGGCAGCATACTCCGGCCGCAGGGTGGCGTCATCCTTTGTGTTAGACAGCATTGATCTTTCCCACCAAGATTAGAATAAGTATACTGAGGCCGGACGGATTTTTTAGATCGAGGATATTCTGCCGAATCACCTGAAGGTTGACAACGATTCGATGCGATGAATTTTTAGCCGCGCTGATTCTGAAAAAAGTGAATCGCCGCTATGATTTTGGGTTCTTGGGTTTACTTTCTTGGGGGCTAATGTCAAGCCCGAGCAACTGCCAGGATTTGCAACCGCTTCGAATACCATTCGCCATGAATTCCAATCGCCATGAATAATGGGTGTTGATGATGTTTGACTTTCTTGAGGAAATTCTCAATGAGCTCAAGGATATTCCGGGTTTAAACTTTCTGAAGAACTTACGTGAAAGTTTAATGCTTAAAAGTTCCAGACTTGGAAGGCGGGCGCGAGATTTGAACACTCGCAAGAATTCGATTACCCAAGCTACCAAAAGCCTAGGCAAGCTGACGCGATCGTCGAAAGGCGCGAAGCGACGCGAAACTTAATTGCTTGCACGTTTCGTGTTCAGCTTGAAAAAACTAAAGGTTCCGTCCGGACCGCTTCCTGAGCACATCCATCGGTATGACGGCCACCTACATGGAAGCAATCGGCATGCTAGCCGACTTTTCACCACCAGATTCTGATCGCAAGAAACGATAGGGAAGATTGAATGTCGAGGCTTCATGAAGTGGGCGGCGCACTGGCCGGGACGACTTTCCGGAAGTTGAAGGCTGTTGAGGGTTTAAGTCAGTTGTTTGTCTATGAGGTTGAATTACTCGCGGACAAGAAAGACTTGAAACCGGAGGACGCGATCGGCCGGGAACTTTGGATTGGAGTCAAAGCGACAGACGACAGCTTCCGCCACTTCAATGGAGTCATCAGTCGATTCAGCAATTTGGGTGCAGTGGGTGGTTACCAACTGTACGAAGTCGAACTGCGGCCTTGGTTGTGGTTGCTGACACATTCCAGAGACTGTCGAATCTATCAGGGGTTGACTGTTCCGCAAATCGTCGAAAAGGTCCTGAAAGACAAACATGGCTTCACCGATGTAAAGCAGGAATTGAGTAGCACTTACCCAGCCCTCGATTTTTGTGTTCAGTATCGCGAATCAGACTTTGCCTTTGTCAGTCGCTTGCTCGAAGGGGCGGGGATTTTTTACTACTTTAAGCACGAGAAACAAAAACACACGATGGTCATGGCGGACTCTTCCCGCGCGTATGTCGACATTGGGGGCGCTGGTGCTGCCAAGGGGCTGCTGAAGTTCCGACCACCTAATGAAGTTGCTGCGTCTGGCGAGGAGCACGTGGTTTATTGGAAACGCAATGTGGCCGTGCAGCCAACCATGTTTGAGCTGCGCGATTTCGATTACGAAAAACCCAAAACGAAGTTGGAGGTGCGGGCCAAAAAGACGCAAAACCATCCGTATGACAAGCTGGAGGTGTATGACTATCCTGGCGGCTACACCGAAATAAAACACGGCCAAGACGCGGTTAATATTCTGGCGGAAGAACGCGAGCCGCAAATCGCGAACTTCCTTGGACGGGCGCGCAGCTACCGCTTGGCTACCGCGACGAGTTTCAAATTGGAGGACCATCCTTCTGAGGATGGAGACTTCGCAGTCCTATCTTCTGAAACGATCGTCATTTCGGGAGAGGCTGAACAGTTTACTTCCGGAGGAGATAGTCGATTTGAAGTTGAATTTATAGCCGTTCCGAAGAGCATGACCTTTCGCCCGCCACGATTGACTGCCAAGCCAATCATCGCTGGTCCTCAGACAGCCATCGTGACCGGACCTAAAGAAAAAGAGATCTGGACCGATTCCATGGGCCGAGTAAAGGTTCAGTTCCCGTGGGATCGCATCGGCAAAATGGACGAAACAAGCTCTTGCTGGATTCGAGTGGCCCAAGTCTGGTCAGGAAAAGGCTGGGGAGCCATGCATATCCCGAGAGTTGGCCAGGAGGTTATCGTTGAATTTCTCGAGGGTGATCCCGATTGCCCCATCATCACCGGACGGGTTTACAACGGCGAGCAGACTGTGCCGTACGCGTTACCGGATAATGCCACCCAAAGCGGACTACTGTCCCGTTCTTCCCCGAAAGGCAATGGCTCCACCTTCAACGAACTTCGTTTCGAGGACAAGAAGGACGAAGAACTCATCTATCTGCATGCTGAAAAGAATTTCGAGCAGGTGGTAGAAAACAATAGCCTGCTTAAAGTTGGTGCCCTGAAGAAGGACCCGGGCGACCAAAAGATCGAAATCCACAACGACCAGACGTTGGTAATTGGCAACAGCCAAAGCAAAAACGGCAGTCAGACGATTGAAGTTTGGAAAGACCAGACCGCGACTGTCAAGACGGGAAACCGCGCAACCACCATTGAAAAAGGGTCCGATAACCTGAAGGTTTCCTTGGGAAATCAGCAAATAGAAATTCCGCTTGGCGAATGTCTCATCAAAGCCGGGAAGAAGATTACTTTACAGGTCGGCGCCAGCACGATCGTCATTGAACCGGCTAAGATCACTATTTCAGCGCCTCAGGTTGAGGTAAAAGCCGATATGAAGGCGGAAGTGAGTGCAGCCATGACGAATGTATCTGGATCAGCCATGGTGAAATTACAGGGCGGCCTGGTCAAGATCAATTAACTCTCAGGGATCACAGTTCCAATGCGCATGGCCATACTCGTCCAACCTGGGGCCGCGAAAACCCGCCGCCTTGTGCTTAAAGGAGGTCAGATTGCTCGGTTCGGGCGCACCGAATGGGCTGACTACACCTTTACTGAAGATAGCCAAATGGCCGAGCTCCATTTTGCAATTCAGTGCGGAATTGATGCTGGCTCAATTCAAGCCTTGTCTCCCCAGCACCCTACCTTAGTCAATGACGCCCCAGTTGAGAAAAGTCAACTCAACCACGGGGACGTTATCCGGGCAGGTCAAACAAGTTTCCTCGTGCAACTTGACGACGTCGCCATGTTCGGCGAAGCTTCAGCCGACGCAAGCGTTGAGTCGACTGCAAGCGATCAAGCGGCGCGGCGTGACGAAACGCTGACCTTATCCAAATACATTGGTCTCTCAAATGAAGCCAACCAACTAGCGGGCCAATGCTCGGACCCGAACTTATTCCACTCCCTGCTGGTTGAAAAACAACTGCTCGATGATGCCTTGCGATGGAACGCACATACATTGCCCAAACCTCGTGCCATCCAGTGGGCTTGCCAATGCGTCGACGCTAACATTCAGGCGGAGAAAGATGAACTGCAGCGTAACTGCTGGAAGTCTGCTGTTCAATTTTCTAAGGACCCTTCCGAGGCCAACCGTCGTGAAGCGGCGGGCCTTGCCGAGGTGGCCCAGTACGAAGGAATTGGTGGCATCTTGGCAGCCGCGACCGCTTGGAGTGGTGGCAGTTTGGCGGATGCGGATCAAGCTCCGGTTCTGCCCGATGAACGCTTGACCGGAAGATCGATTCATATCGCTCTTAGGCTGGCGGCGATTTCATTCCCGCCATCTGAATTGGCCAGCCGACAGCAGGGCTTCTTGAGTTGTCTACCCAAGCCCAGCTCGACTCGCTTAATCGACTAGATGGATCTGGTCATGCCTAAAAACACGCAAAAAGCGTTGACGTTCAGGGAATCTTGGCGGCCAGATTTGTCGGGCGATCGTAGCCTGCTTCGCAAAAAGCTGGCGATACGAGTGTTGGTAACTTGCCTCCTTGGATTGGTGGCCGCCGGATTTGCTTACTTGCTCTTTATACCGTTCTTCCATCCCAATACACGACTTTACTTTCTGACGACCGCAGCGCTCGAGTCCTTGAGCGAGGAGCCAATTCCTTTCGTGCAGAGGGATGCGATTGCCTTCCTGGCAACGGACGGGAGTTTCCAGCAAGAGGATGTCGGGCGGGAGTTCTTTTTGCTGGACTCACCGGCAGCCTTTCCGCGCGCGCTTGACAAAATCGTCAGTGACGTCACTCAATCTTCCGACGTGGCCATTTTTTATCTCACCACCCATCCCATTGTGGTTGACGGTCGCGTCTATTTTAGATGCAGCGATTTTGATCATGCCAATCCCCTTCAACGTAGTTTTCCGTTAGAAGAATTCCTGCAGCGTCTCCGCGCTGTCCGTACCTCGGCAACCGTCCTTTTACTAGACCTTGGGCACGCCCAGCGTGGTCTTACTGACGTCGACGTGGCGGATCTACCGGCATTGGTGAGCGTAGCGCTGGAAGCCACACAAAACGATGCTTTGTGGATTCTGTTATCTCACAGTCAAGGGGAGTACTCCAACCGGTCGCTGGGCTTGAAAAGCACCGTTTTTTCGAAAGCGGTCGCCCAAGCTTTGGCAGGAGATGCCGACCTGAATCAAGATCGAGCGATCGATTTGGATGAACTTCATCGGTATGTTGCCTCGGAAACCCTAAGACTGGTAAAAACTGAATCGGGTGGGTTGGCGGCACAACATCCGCTGCTGCTGGGAAGATCGAAGACTAGTCCGGAAATGGCCCGAGCCATCGTCCTAGCCAGCGCGCCACCGCGCACTTCTCTTGAAAAGCTAGTTGCTTCCAGGATGTCCAAATCAGAGACGTCTTCGGGAACTTCCGCTACGACACCCTCCGACGACGAGGCAGAGAAATCTCGCAGTTGGCTCTCCTCAGAGATCGAATACAAATCCGAAGCTGTCACAGATAAGCTCAGCGAGGAATTGCGCGATAACATTAATATCTTGCCTTCTTTCTTGAGTACGCGCGTCAATCAGTCGCTAGGTTTAGAGCCCTCGAATGTCGCCAAACCACCTGCAGCGCTACAACCGGAGGACTTGCCGCCAGCCGATACGACGGCACCTCCACCAACAGAAGGAACGGATGCGCCATCGAGCGACACGGACCTGCAATCGTCGCCGCTCCCACGTCAGGCAAGTGTGCCGGATCTGACGAGACTGGGAGAAACGGGCCAAACCAACCAACAACTTATGTCGTTCGCTTGGCAGTTTAGCGAGAGCTTGGAGGGTGCATCTAAGGTCATTCCGCGGCCAGTGGACCATGCTCCCCATGCTTGGAAAGCGTACATCGCATTTCTCCATCGGCTGGAAGAGTATCAACGCGTTGATTCTGTTCTTGATCCAAAAGGCGAACGCCTGCAATTAATATCGGAAATCGTCGGTAGTTACCAATTGGCGACTATCGGGAAGGCGCAGGTCGGCCGGCAGGTGAAATATATCGCCGCTCAGTTGCCGAATCTAAATATTTCCATGGCGAC